>JAOADS010000202.1 GCA_026417195.1 Ignavibacteria bacterium
CGTGGGCTCGGAGATGTGTATAAGAGACAGACGGTGTTGCGGTAAGTAAAATAACCTTTTTATCCCTGCATATGTTTCTAAGCAGTTCATATCCCTCTGTATCCTGATTTCTGAAGCGGTGGGCCTCATCAACAATTATTACTTCTATATCATCATTGGATTTAACAAATTCAAATGTGTTTTCCAGATCACCTAATGAACGGACTTCCCAATCGTGTAAATGGAAATCATTTAAATATTTCCTCCAGCCTTCTGTCATGTTTTGATCACCTATCAGGCCCGGAGGGCAGATAACAATTCCTCTTGAGCGTAGATGTTTTGCTATTATACACGCTATAATTGTCTTTCCAAGTCCTACAACGTCGGCTATCAGAACGCCGTTATATTTCTCTATAACTGAGATAGCCATTTCAACAGCGTCGATCTGATATCTATAAGGTTTATAACCTTTGTCTGTCAGGAGTTTTTTTATGTAGTTTGATATACTTTTATGCTGATAGGTCTCTAAGTAAGTTTTCAGTATCAGGGCATATGCTTCAAAAGGAGTAATCTTTCTAATCAAAGTCTCATTTTCAATTACATTGATTAGTTTTTGTTTATATTGTTCTTCTTCTGTCAATAAAACAGCACTGTCCCAGAGTCTATCAAAATAATTTTCTGCTTCATCAAATCCGTAATCTGATATTTCAACATTGAACTCATCCTGAGTAATCAGTCCAGCCTTGGTAAGGTTACTGCTGCCTGTTATAAAAAGTTTTGATTTACCAACCTGAGTTTCTTCAAGTTTAAATATGTAAAGCTTTGCATGATTTGGTCTAATTGTTTTTCTGATTATGAGTCTGTCTTCTGTGATTAGCTTAAGGAAAAATTCAACCTGTTCATAGAATTCTTTGTTATCAAATTCATCAGAGTTAATTGATTTTCTTATTGAGTTGAATAGATTATTTATCTTTTGTTCATCGCTAAGATTATCTGATATGGAATATTCGACTAGACCGTAAACGGTTTTATCAACGTCAAGTCCGACAAGTATCTTCAATTTAAAATTCTGATTATGTTTCATTCCATCATATAACTGTCTGATCCCTGAGAAATAAAAGAAACCTACGAGAAACTTCAGCTCAACGCTTTTGCTTATGAGTTGATTAAGTCTGTTTTTGAGATCTTTTGTGTCCTGATTTGTTATAAAGTTACTCATAGAAGTGTGAGTCTTAATTTCATAAGTGACATTAATTTAGCTATACTTGGAAATTATTTAAACATAAAAATCCATATATGAGAGATACAAATTATACAGATTTTTCTGCCTTGAATTTAGTTAGGATTCCTAATTAATTTTGCACTGAAACAAAAAGGAGGTTTTAAAATATGCTTAAGAATTTCCTTTCTTTAATTTTCTTCTTAAACTTTTTAAACGGAGGATTTATAATTTCACAACAGGAAATAAAAGGTTACGATTACGGGAAGGTTGATAAATCTCCCGTAAGTATGGATGACTTCAGACTGCTTCAGGCTACAGTGCTCTTTACTGATGATGATAAGAAGTATCTGAAAATGGCTGGCGAAGTACTGGAAAGTCAGATTGATGATATACTTGATCTGTGGTATGGTTTCGTTGGCGGGAATAAACATCTGGTTTATTATTTTACAGATGGTAAAGGAAGTGCAAATGCAGATTACCTGGCAGCTGTGAGGGCGAGGTTTGGTCAGTGGATAAAGGATCTTTGTTTCAGGGATTACGATCAGGACTGGCTTAACTATCAGCACGAAATAGCCTTGAGGCATCACAGCACAAAGAAGAACAAGACTGATAATGTTCAGTCTGTTGATATAATTCCTCTCAGGTATATGATTGCGTTCATTTATCCGATAACCGCAACTATAAAAAGTTTTCTGGCCAAGAAAGGACATAGCAGTGAAGATGTAGAGAAGATGCATGATGCATGGTTTAAGGCTGTAACTTTATCAGTTGTTCTCTGGAGCTATCCATATGCACAGGAAGGAAATTTCTGATATTGAAATCTGTTTTTTCGCCGGACGTACAGTCTAAAGATATAGAAAGCAGGATAATTTCGGCCTTGGAAAGAATTTCCGAGGCCTTTAGAATTTTATTGTGGGGCGAGTCTTCCAAAACTCAGCTCAGCCCAATACAGATTCAGATTCTGATTTTCCTTTATTTTCATGAGGCAGATAAAAGGAAGGTAACATATATCTCAGAAGAGTTCAGCCTCTCAAAGGCAACAGTTTCTGACTCAGTGAATACACTTGTGAGAAAGAAACTGGTTACAAAACTTAAAGATAAGACCGATAACAGAGCCTGCATTTTAAAGCTTACTTCTAGGGGAAGTAAACTTGCTGACAAACTTTCACTTTTCGCAAACCGTCTCAAAGAGCCGGTTAAAGGCATGTCTGTAACTGAGAAGGAAGAGCTGTATTCAGGTTTAATCAAAATAATAAGAAATCTACTTGATGCCGGAATCATTACAGTTCACAGGATGTGTTACAGCTGCCGTTTCTACGAGATAAGGGAAAACACAGGATCTTACTGTAATCTGCTTAAAATGAGCCTGGAGAAATCTGCAATCAGAATAGATTGCCCCGATCATGAGCCGAAAGCTGCCTAATCTTGTTTTTTTATCTCTCCGAGTTCACCTTCCAGGCGGGCTACTACTACGGATGCAGTAGTGTCTCCAAGAACGTTTACAGTAGTTCTGCAC
>JAOADS010000203.1 GCA_026417195.1 Ignavibacteria bacterium
GCATAACAATGGAAGAGCTCGCTACAATCAAAGGTACAGGAGCCGGCGGCAGGATTAGAAAGCAGGATATATTGTCATACATAGAAAACAGAAAGTCTGCCGGAGTTTCAGATCAAAAAGCTGCTGTAACCCAAGCTCCTCCCGTGAAATCTGTTTCGGAGAAGAAGCTGGTTGAATATAAGGCACCCGAAATTCAAAAATCACCGGAACTGACAAGTCTTTATAACCTCCCAGGTGTAGATGTCGTGCGTATGGATACACTTCAGGAGAAGATGGCTGAACATATGGTTATGAGTGTTCACACTTCACCCCATGTAGCTGCTATTGCTGAATGTGATATGAGTGCAGTTGACAAGGCTCGCAGGGTAATGGCTGATGAGTTCATGAACCGTGAGGGATTTAAGTTAACTTATATGCCTTTTATATGTGAAGCTGTGGTAAAAGCTCTGAAGGACTTTCCTATGGTAAATGCATCAATTGACGGAAATAATATCCTTGTAAAAAGGTTCATCAATCTCGGTATTGCTGTTGCTATGGATAACGGAGGACTTATAGTTCCAGTTATAAAAAATGCAGATTCAAAGAACCTTGTCGGTCTTGCACGTGATCTCAACGATCTGGCAAAAAGGGCAAGGGTTAAGAAACTCACACTTGATGAAATTCAAGATGGAACTTTCACAATAACAAATTACGGAATTTTCGGAAATATAATAGGGACACCAATAATTAACCAGCCTCAGATTGCTATTTTAGGAACAGGTGCAATAAAGAAACGTCCCGTAGTTGTTGAAACAGATCAGGGTGATGCTATAGTTATTAAACCGATAATGTACCTTACACTTTCATTTGATCACAGACTTATAGACGGAGCACTTGGCGGAAGATTTATCATGAGAGTTGTTGAATATCTGGAAAACTATCAGATCTGATTAATGGAAGATAGTACTATTAGTCAGGAAGAAAGGCTGCTTTCACTTTTTTCTCATTTTTCCATAATGTTCGGAGGTTTTTTTGTGCCGCTGATTTTCTGGCTTATTAACAGAGAGAAGTCTAAATATGTTTCTTTCCATTCCCTTCAGGCTTTATGGTTTCAGATTGTTTATGTAATATTTATACTCTCATTTGTAGTTGTTTTCCTGATAGTTTTCTTTGCCGTTGGTTCCGGAACAGGTATGTTTGGAGGTAAAAACGAAATGCCTCCCATTATGATAATAATTATGGTTATTTTTTATATTTTACTTTTTGTTGTAATTTTTGGTGCTATGGGATATGCTTTGTATGCCGGATATAAATCATATAAAGGTGCTTTTGTCAAATATCCTGTTATCGGAAATATTATATATAAAAGAATATACAGCTGATTATATTTATGAGTGAGCTTGTTCAGATAAAATATATTAATACACACCAGAAAAAATTTTCAATTCCTAATCCGGAAATTGAAAATATCAGAAGACCGGAATGGCTTAAGGTTAAATTACCCTCAGGTGATAACTTCAATTATTTAAAGAGACTTGTAAATACTAAGAAACTTAATACAGTCTGCGAAGATGCAAGATGTCCGAACATAGCTGAATGCTGGGAGAGGAAGACAGCTACTTTTATGATACTGGGTGAAATATGTACGAGATCCTGCGGATTCTGTTCAGTAAAGACCGGCAAACCTTTACCTCTGGATTACGATGAACCGAGAAGAGTTGCTGAGTCAGTTAAGGAACTCGGACTTAGACATGTTGTGATAACCTCAGTTGATCGGGATGATCAGAAGCTTGGAGGTGCAGATATATTTGCTTTGACAATAAATGAAATCCGTAAACTTTCCCCTGATTGTAAAGTTGAAGTGCTGATACCAGACTTCAAAGGTAAACGTGAGTTACTTGACATAGTTCTTGATGCAGAACCCGACGTGCTTAATCATAATATTGAAACCGTGAAACGTTTATATCATTTTGTAAGACCTCAGGCAGTTTATGAACGGACACTTGATGTATTAAGTTATTCAAGTTCACGTGGTTTCTTAACCAAAAGTGGATTTATGGTTGGGCTTGGAGAGACAGACCCTGAAGTTTATGAACTGATGGATGATCTTAAAAGTGTTGGCTGCGAAATAATTACAATAGGGCAGTATCTGAGACCTACGAGATATCACCTTCCTGTGCAGAGATATGTTCACCCGGAAACTTTCAGATTATATAAAATAAGAGGACTTGAGAAAGGTTTCCGTCATGTTGAATCAGGTCCTCTTGTCCGAAGTTCATATCATGCAGACGAACAGGTCCCTCATCAGTAAAAACTTTTAAAGAGTTGATTTTGACTAGTAAAATTTTTCTATACGTATTAATTCTGTTTTTAAACGTTCCTGTTCTTTTCTCCCAGAAATACAATCCAGAAAAAAATTACTTCAGATACTGGATATATTTTAAAGATAAGGGCGAATATAAACAAGGGCGGATACTTGAAAAGGGAAGTGATGCCTATAATCTGGCAAGGTCTGGTTTAAGTGAAAAGACAATTTGGAGACGCTCGAAAGTCCTGCCAGAACATCTAGTTGTCAGCTATGACGATCTTCCGGTCAATCAGGAATATATTAAGCTTGTTGAGGACTGCGGAGTGAAATATCATGCAGTCTCGAAATGGTTTAATGCAATCAGTGTAAAGG
>JAOADS010000204.1 GCA_026417195.1 Ignavibacteria bacterium
CATATAATCAGCCCGGTCCTCGCGGAATTGGTCAGTGGAATAATGAAATGGGTTACGGATTAGTAAATGCAAGGTTACTACTTGCCTCCCTAAGTCCTCCGCCGCCACCTCCACCATCTGTTATAAACAGAGCATTGTTACTCCCTACACCCGGTGTAAATACAAATTATGTAATGATACCTCATCAACCCAGTATGATCGGCTTTAACAATATCACAATTGAAGGATGGGTTAAAATAGGGGGGTCAACTACAGCGAATACTGTACTAAATAAGGGTGCAGCTTCCTTCGACTATCAGTTAGGAATAAATGCCTCAACTACTAATCCTTTCTTCAGAGCACAAAGCACCATAGTAATTGCTACATCAGTCACGATCACTCCTGGCGTATGGACACATTTAGCTGTAACATATGACGGAACAACTGTCAGATTTTACAAAGATGGGGCACTTGCTTTTCAGCAAACACAGGCTTTGACACTTGGGTCCTCTACTAATGAGATGNGGATAGGAAGAGGAAATAACGATCCTGGTTCAGGACATATAGAAGAATTAAGACTTTGGACTGTAGCAAGAACCCAGGGTCAGATTGATTCAAACCGTTGCAGGAAATATCCTATCCAGTTTACCAGCACAACGGGATTAAGAGCATTATGGCATTTCGACAGTACCTATACTGATTCCATAAGCGGATATAACGGAACTCCGACAACTTCTTCCGTGGGATTCGACACTGTTTCATTTCCTATCCCCGGAGCCGGATGTAATCTCGTAGGCATTCAGCCCGTTACTAATATAATTCCCTCAGCATATTCTCTTGATCAAAATTATCCTAATCCTTTTAATCCTGTAACTTCCATAAAATTCTCGATACCGAAGGATAATTTTGTAGAAATAGTTGTATTCGACATAACAGGCCGTGAAGTTGCTATATTAGTCAGAGATCCTTTCACTGCTGGTACATATGTAGTTGACTTTGACGCTTCAGGGTTAGCATCCGGAGTATATTTCTATAAAATATCTGCCGGTGATTTTTCCGACGTAAAGAAAATGGTACTTCTGAAGTAAGTAATAGAGATAAGATAAAAACTAAAAACCCCTTTGTTCTTTTCAGAACGGAGGGGTTTTTATATTAGTAAGGGAGAAATCAAAAAACTTTACAATAAACCAAATGACAGAGCAAGGAGTTTCAACACTATTCTTCTATTTCTCTGTAATTTAAAATCAGCCAATAAGAATTCTTTTAAAGTATAAAGATATACTTTACTTTTGTTCTCCCGTTGAAACAAGGTTTCATTCCTTTTTCAAGGTAGTAACGTTTTATTTCTTCAGCATCTTCTTCCGTATCAACCGGCCAGAATCTCCATGTTGTTGTATCGTATCCGTTCTGCTTCAGATAAGCTAACTCTGTAGCCACATCTTCCATAGTGCCTATGGTATAATATGAAAAAGGCAATCCCATCCGAAGATCTTCGATTGCCTTTATAATGTCTTCTTTTTTCATTTTTGACTTCCTTTCCTGTTATGGTTTAGTTTATTTGATTGAATGCTTTTTAATACTGCAAGCAACCCGGCTATTTAACCCGAACAGGCGGAAGTCTGCTTATTTAAATCAGTGACCTACAGGAATAACATTTATCACGGAGCCATCCTCACCATATGTTACCAGATATGTTCTGCCATCAATAACCTCTATCACCTGTCTCTGGGCAAAAGCCTCATTGCCTAATGAGATTAAAAAAGAACAAAATAAAACTGCTAAAAATGTTTTTAACATTTTTACCAATATCCCCTTCTAATTTTTTAATTTACTACATTACAATAGTAATTTTCTTATATCCAGCAATCAACTAAAAAAAATAACTTAATTGACCACCTTATTTAAAAAATAACTCTTAATATTATTGCTTTATATTAAAAATTAAGCTATTTTTCAATAATTAATTGACCATTATTTATGAGAAACATTGAATTTATACAGATATTGAGCATTTTATCCAAAAAAGAATTAAATGACTTCGGACTTTACCTTCAGTCTCCGTATTTCAGGCAGAAAAAAGCCCTGTTTTCGCTTTATAATGCAGTAAAAAAATATCATCCGGACTACAGCAATATATCAGAAGAATATCTAAGATACAGTATATCAAATGGTCAGGGGAAATTATATAGCAGAACCTTTATGAAAAAGCTTTTTTCCAAGATGAATAAAGCTTTAATTGATTTTTTAATAGTTCGTAATTCCAGAAAATATATAGTTGAATCTGGAGCAGATATATTAAGCATATTTACAGATTGTAAACTGAACTTTGCCTATTTAAAGTTATTTAATGATCTCAGCTCATTAGTTTCCAAATCAGGATTCTCCAACAGAAGATTTCTCTCGGAATATATACTAGGATATATAAAATTCAATAACGATTATACAACTAATAAAATAATTAAGAAAGAAAAGTTTTCCGAATTTGTAAAATTAATTGACCGTTCCGCTTTAAATTTATTTTATTATTTCCTTACAGAATTAGTTACAATGTATTTCAACTCCAGATTTATATCTTATAACTCAAATACCCCGTTTGAAAATACACTTATATATAAACTATATAACTTCCTTAACATATCCGAACTTTCGTCACTTGAATTTGAA
>JAOADS010000205.1 GCA_026417195.1 Ignavibacteria bacterium
TGTGAAGTGATGAAAGCAAAAGATAAAGAAGGGATAATCATAACAATTAATGTAATTGTTATACTGATTTACTTCGCCGGGATGATTTATTTTTCCGGACTTGTGTGGTAGGTCTGACAATGATTGTCCGGGATTTCCGTGAAAGAATTGGAGGTATCAGAATGAAAATGGAATCAGAAAACGAGATGCCCGCTTTCAAGGGTATGACAATATAACCTGTTATTCCCGTACTTTTTGAACAAATGTCATTCCCGCGAATGCGGGAATCTAATAGTTATTATAATCTTCTGTTCTTCTTTTGCCTGCCCAAAAGAAGAACCAAGAAAACGGCAAAACATACCTGTGGTCTGCGGCGGGCATGACAACTTACGCGGCTATAACACTTATGGTTTGAGCGACAATGTTGGTTCTATTGTTGTCATCCTGAGAAGCGGAATAACGAAGTATCAGAAGCGAAAAAGGCTGTCAAAAAACTAAGACAGCCTTTTTCAATTTGAAAGGAGTGTTAAAAATGAAAACAAAACCACTGTGCGGGAGGCGGGACTTGAACCCGCACGCCTTGTGAGCGCCACCCCCTCAAGATGGTGTGTCTGCCAGTTCCACCACTCCCGCAGATATTATTAAAAACTCTCATCTGAAAGAACATTCGCAGTTTCATCTTTCGGGGAACCCCTTCCCGCAAAAGCGGGATTTCGCTACACTCAACAAGATGGTGTGTCTGCCAGTTCCACCACTCCCGCGTAATTACAAATTTACTCATTTCCTCTTGCACTTTCAATTTATATTTTTGAGTTATGTACAGAGTACTTTTGTTTTATAAATACGTAAACATCGAAAATCCGCAGTTTTTTGCTGAGGAACACCTCGCATACTGCCAGCAGCTCGGATTAAAGGGCAGGATAATTATTTCAGATGAAGGCATAAACGGTACCTGCAGCGGTTCTTACAGAAGAACTGAAAGGTACATTATGCACATGAAAAGCGATAAAAGGTTTGCAGATATGAAATTCAAAACAGATGAAGTCAAGAGCCACGTTTTTAAGAAAATGCATGTCAGGTATAAGAAAGAGCTTGTTACATTCAGATGTAAGGAAACCATAAACCCCAACGAAATATCAGGAAAGCATCTTTCGCCCGAACAATGGCTGGAGATGATTACCAGAGACGATGTTGTCATCCTGGACGGAAGAACGGATTACGAATATGATTTGGGACATTTCAGAAACGCTGTAAGGCCATCAGTTAAATCGTTTCGTGAATTCCCGGACTGGATAGAAAAGGAGTTCATGAACAACAGGGAGAAAAAAATACTTACTTATTGTACTGGTGGAGTCAGATGTGAAAAACTTTCTGGGTATCTTTTAAAGAAAGGTTTCAGGGAAGTTTATCAGCTTGATGGAGGAATAATTAATTATTCAAAGGATCCTCTGACGCGGGGAAAATTCTTTGAAGGTAAATGTTATGTCTTTGATGAACGAATATCCATACCAGTAAATTTCGCAGAAGAGCATTCAGTTACCGGTAAATGTCATCACTGTGGAACCTCAACTGACAGATACGTTAACTGTGCAAACCTTGACTGCCATAAACAGCACTTTGAATGTGAAGAGTGTGAAAAGAAATGGCTCCGTTCATGCTCGGAAGATTGTATGAAAGCTGAAAGACATGAAATCTTATCGTCTGTTTAATTCCATACTGTAAAGTTCTTTCACCCCAGCCACAAAGTTCTGTCAAGACTCCTGTATTGAATTGCCTCACTGATATGTTGTGGGGAAATGTTTTCCTCTCCTGACAAATCCGCTATTGTTCTTGCAACCTTAAGTATCCTGTCATATGCCCTTGCCGAAAGACCAAGCTTTGTAATTGCCATTTTCATAAGCTCCTCGCTCTGGGAATCTATCTTACAGAACTCTCTGATTTCCTTTGACTGCATATCAGCATTTGAAAAAATATTCTTTCTCTCCCTGAACCTTTTTAACTGTATCTCTCTTGCTTTAACCACTCTCTTCCTTATTTCTGAAGATGGTTCTCCGCTTTGAACAGATGAAAGTTCTTTATATTTAACTGCCTGAACCTGTATATGAATATCTATTCTATCAAGAAGCGGTCCTGAAATTTTTGAAATATATCTCTGGATCTGCTGTGGCTGGCAGGTGCATTCTGCAGACGGATTTCCGAAATTCCCGCATGGACATGGATTCATAGCTGCTGCAAGCATGAAGTTACATGGATACTCAACCGTAACTTTCGCCCTGGAAATAGTAACCCTTCCCTCCTCCATAGGCTGACGCATTACTTCAAGCACATTTTTCTTAAATTCCGGCAGTTCATCAAGAAATAAAACTCCGTGATGAGCAAATGATATTTCCCCTGGCTTTGCCGAACTACCTCCTCCCACAAGTGCAACATCAGAAATTGTGTGATGAGGATTTCTGAAAGGTCTTACAGAAACCAGGGCAGTGTTAGCCGGTAAAAGTCCTGCAACTGAATGTATCTTTGTTGTTTCCAAAGCTTCCTCAAAAGTCATGGGAGGCAGTATTGTAGGAATTCTTTTTGCAAGCATGGTTTTACCGGATCCGGGAGGACCTATCATTATACTGT
>JAOADS010000206.1 GCA_026417195.1 Ignavibacteria bacterium
GTGTAGGTCTGGGCTGTAATCGTTCCGTATTCAAAATCCCCGCCTGCAGCTATTACCTTTGAAGCGTTTATTGCTTTTACGTCATAGAGAGGTTCAGGTGTTACGCAATATGTAAACCAATGGTATCCGCCGTTGGTAGTCTGCCAAACCATACCCTGAATGTCAATCTGTCCGCCAGCCATATAACCAGTCTGGGAATTTAGAAAAGATATTCTCCATTTGGGAAAAAGATATATAAAAGGACAGTATAATGAATCAACATATGTTTCAAACCAGTTTGAACCTCCATTAGTTGTCCTGAAAACCCTGCCAGAGAAACCAGTCAGAAAACCGTTCAGCGAATCAGTAAAATGCACAGCATTAAATACAACTGACGAATCGGGATAACGTGAATTTGTCCAGATGTTTCCTCCGTTGGTTGTCCTTAAAATTATCGTACCGTTAAACAGGAAGTCATTTGCTACTGCCCAGCCGTTAAATCTGCTTGTGAAGAAAATATCATCAATTGGCGCATCTATTCCAGTATTCTGAACTATCCAGTTAATACCTCCGTTGGAAGTGTGGATTACAATTCCTGAATCACCGCATGCCCATCCAAACAATGTGTCCAGAAAATGGCATCTTTGAAGTTTTTTAGTAGTAGGCGAAGGTACACTTAACCAGTATTGCTGTGATAATAAAGTCAGGCTTATAAGGAAAGGAAGGACAAATTTAATTTTCATCCTTTAAATTGCAGGAGAGTTTTTACCTGATACAAAGGCAATTATGAAAATTTCTGAAAATTCATGCAATGAGATATTCAGGGTCTTGTTTGATAAGAATCAACTTCAGAGTTTATTAATCATTCATTTGCAACGGCGCACATCAGTTCTGCTTCTGCAGCAAGTTCGCCATCAAGTGAATTTCTGAACGCCTTGGCCTTCATTTTAAAAATATTCAGTTTCCTGTCTGTAATTTCAACCTGAAGGAAAAGCTGATCACCGGGTAAGACCTGTTTTCTGAATTTTGCCTTATCTATAGAAGTGAAGTAAGCCAGCTTTCCTTCATAATTTCCGTAGTGGCTCATAAGGAGCAGTCCCCCGGTCTGTGCCATAGCTTCAATTATAAGAACGCCGGGCATTACTGGTTTCTGAGGGAAATGTCCCTGAAAGTAAGGTTCGTTTATTGTAACGTTTTTTACGCCTATTATCCTGTTTGAATTTTCAATTGAAATAACCTTATCAACCATAAGGAAAGGATAACGATGAGGCAGCATTTTCTTTATGGCATTTATATCTAGCACTGCACCCGAACTTTTACTGACCTGATACTTCAGCTTAAGTTTGTTTTGCTTGTAAAGGTTACGAAGCATTTTTACAAATTCTATGTTATGTCTGTGACCCGGGCGGGCAGCCATAATATGCCCTTTAAGAGGTGCTCCTATCAATGCAAGATCACCTATAAGATCAAGAACTTTATGTCTGGCAGGTTCATTTGGGAATCTTAACTGAGTGTTGTTAAGAATTCCGTTTTCTCCAAGCACAACGCTTTCAGTTATACCGAGTTTATTCATCAGAGATTTTAATTCCCCATCTGATAGTTTTCTGTCAACTATGACAACTGCATTATCAAATTTTCCGCCTTTGATTAAACCCTGTTCATACAGATCTTCAACTTCGTTCAGGAAACAGAATGTCCTTGCAGGAGAGAACTCTTCGGGATATTCAGACATATTGAACATTGATGTGTATTGTGAGCCGAGAGCGGGGTTTTTGTAATCTATCATTACTGTAACCCTGAAATCATCCATAGGGAAAGCCACTATATCAGTCTGATTATCCGGAGACCTGTAATGCACAGTGTTTTCTATAACCAGATAATCTTTAGGTGCATTTTGTTCAGTAAAACCTGCTGAACGGAGCAGATCTACAAACGGCTTTGAACTTCCGTCTATTACAGGAGGTTCATTTGTGTCAAGTTCCACTATAAGGTTATCTATTTCACATCCAGATATTGCAGATAGGACATGCTCTACGGTTTTAACTTCTGCGTTACCCGTAGCTATGGTTGTGCCTCTTGATATATCGGTAACGTGATCAATATCTGCAGGTATCTCCGGACTACCGGGCAGATCCGATCGCCTGAAACGGATTCCGTATTCCTCGGGAGCTGGTATGAACCTGAGATTCGACTTATTCCCGGTATGGAGTCCTATACCTGTCTCTTATACACATCT
>JAOADS010000207.1 GCA_026417195.1 Ignavibacteria bacterium
GGTGAGCATAATCTAAAATACTAAGATAATGGTAAATTTTATATTTATTTCAGAAGGACCATACGTCTGACATTGATAAACTGACCTGCTGTGATTTTGTAGAAATATACACCGGAAGAATATATATCACCGTTGAAACTAACGTAGTGTATTCCGGCTTTCATATCAGCATCAACGAGTCTGATAATTTCCCTGCCTGTTATGTCATAAACAGTGAGCACTACTCTGGAGTCAGAAGGCAGATCAAATCTGATCAATGTTGAAGGATTGAAAGGATTAGGAT
>JAOADS010000208.1:0-2218 GCA_026417195.1 Ignavibacteria bacterium
AGAAGTAATGTCAATGAAATTATTACTGTTCCCTCAAATCTGCCCGTAGCTTTGTTGATAACTATAATATAGATAATATAGGGTAAGATTAAGGAAATTATCGAAGCTAGAAATGGTATAAGATAAATCTCTTTCAGAAACGTCAGCTTTCGTCTTGAAAAAAATTTAACAGAAGTGAAAAATACAAAAAGCGAAGCTATTGTGGTTGATACGGAATTACCCAAAGCAGCTCCGGATATTCCAAAGTTTTTTATGAAGAGATAACTTAGAATTAAATTTACTGAAAGAAAAATCAAGCCTTCATACATCTGATATTTTGGAATCCCCAGATTAGGAATTATTGAATTACCCGGTGCAGAAAATATCATATTGATAAGCTGACCAAGTGCAAGTATTCTCATTATTTGAACTGATATTTCAAATCCTTCACCTATCCAGGTTTCAATTATAAGATCAGCAAAGAGAAATATGTAAAAGAATAAAGGGATTGAGACAAGTGTGATGTATTTTGAAGTATCATAAAATAATCTGATTAGTTTACTTTCTTCCCTTTTTGCATTTAGTTCGGCGGCTACAGGTGCAACCTGAGGCACAAGCATATAAGGGAAAAAACGTCCGGCCCTCACTACTTTCATGCTGATATTGTAATAGGTAACGTTACTTAATACTGAGAATACTGCAAGCAAATATTCATCGTATTTGTCTGCAGCAAATGAGGAAAGCTTTGAAACCTGCATCTGAGCTCCGAAAGAAGACATTTTTTTCAAAGTAGGCAGGTGAAAATATAAAGGATTTAACCTTAGCTGAGGTAGTTCTCTCATTGCATAAAATACACTGATCGCTACACTTATTGATACTACTGTTATGTGTAGCCAGAGCAGACCTTCAAGCCCGTAGCCAAGAAGTAGTATAGTGATCACAGATATGAAATTTACAACCGTCAGCAACATTCCTATTAAGCTTGTGAGATACATTTTCTGCAGACTTACAAGCACAGAATTAAAAATGCTGAAAGTGTTTGTGATCAGAAAGGATGCAAGACTGATTATGTATGCAAGTTTGGCAATATGAATAAATTCCGGTGATATATTAAGAAATGATAGTATATTATTCATCAAAGCAAATCCAGCGATGCAGCAAATCAGAGAGAAGCCAAGATAGAAGAATATTCCGGTGTTAATTACATAATTCAACTCCTTAAATTCCTTTTTATTGTAATGCTCTGATATGAACCTGATGAAGGAGGATGAAATGCTCATGTCGAAAAGTCCGAAGATACCTGCAAATCCCAAAACCAAAGCATAGATTGCAAATGAAGTTGTGCCGATGAAACCTACTATAAGAGGAGTTAGTATAAGACCGAAAACAAAGTTTACTGATTGGGATAGCGTGAAATAATAGGTATTTCTGATTACCTTATCAGTAAGAGACATTGGCGGAGGACCTCAGGCTTTTATTGTTGAGACTATCAGAAGCCTGAAAACTAAAATAGGGTAGAGGAGTTTTGCCTTGAGTCCGAAATTATTTCTGTAATATCTGTAAATATCTCCGTACATAATTTTTCTTAGTCTGAAACCAGCCTTCTGAGTGGAACGGCTTCCGTAGTGAATTATTGAACAAGTGTGGAGAAAGTAAATTTTATGTCCTTTCATTCTTATTCTTTTACAGAAGTCAACATCGTTATACAGAATTTTGTACTGTTCATCAAATCCGCCTATTTCATTTATTACGTTCTTTCTTACCATAAGGAAAGTACCATCTGCCTGTTCAACTTCTGTTGTTCTGTTGTAATTAAATTCAGCCATGTCATATTTTTTGTTGAGGAAGTCAAGGGAGAGATATGTAAATATTGCATTATGTAATTCAGGGAATCTTTTAACTGAGTTCTGTGTAGTCCCATCCGGATTTAAAAGCCTGCATGAGACTACAGCTGCCTGAGGATTTCTATTAAGAAATTTAAGGCATTCAGTTATTGTCCCCTCCTGCATTAAAGTATCGCTGCCGAGGAACAGGAGATGTTTTCCAGTAGCGGACTTTATGCCCTGATTACAGGCTACAGCATAGCCAAGGTTTTCTTTATTTTCAATGAGCCTGATATTTTTCTGAGCCTTAAGCCACTCAAGACTTCCATCACGAGAAGCGTTGTCTATCACTATAACTTCATAATTATCTAATTCTTCTTTTAAATGTTTCAAAACTGAATTAACACATCCTTCAA
>JAOADS010000208.1:2228-2526 GCA_026417195.1 Ignavibacteria bacterium
TAACTTCTGTAATCATTTACTTTGTTCTCTAAATAGCAGAGTATAGATTTTGTTTCTAAGTGTATCTATCTCCTGTATGTACATAGTTTTCGTGAAATTGGTTTTCTTCGCCTGATGCTTTCTCATGGCTAGTTTTACAGCGTGTTTAACATATTCTCTCTGATTTATATGAGGTGCCAGCCAGCCTTTTTTATGTCTTTTGGATGTGTATGGCAGAAAGTTCAGATGGTCTGCTGGTATGTAACCGGTAGTGTTAGATTCATCTGTAAGTTCCCTGAGAATTATTTTCCCTTCGTGA
>JAOADS010000209.1 GCA_026417195.1 Ignavibacteria bacterium
CCGCGCACTCTGCGGTGAAAAAACCAAACCGCGGAGAACGCAGAGATCACGCAGAGAAAACCCTCCGCGCACTCTGCGGTGAAAAAACCAAACCGCGGAGAACGCAGAGATCACACAGAGAAAACCCTCCGCGTCCTCTGCGGTAAAAAAACCAAACCGCGGAGAACGCAGAGATCACGCAGAGAAAACCCTCCGCGCACTCTGAGGTAAAAAACAACTAACATCAATCTGACTTTAAGTTTTCAACTTAAATCAGTAAATTTGTAAATGAATTCAGCTTATAAGCTTGCCGGTGTAAATCTCAGTGAATCTGACAGATTTGTAAAGTTAATAAAAAAACTTATCACCGGCAGAATATCTGCTGAAAAGGAAAATATCGGAAATTTCGGGGGATTTTACAATATCCCCTCCGGCTACAGAAATCCGGTTCTTGTTGCATCCGCAGACGGCGTAGGAACGAAGATTTTAATAGCCCAGAAATCAGGTATTCATCACACCATAGGCGAAGATCTGGTAAATCACTGTGTAAACGATATCGCTGTTACCGGTGCAACACCTCTTTTTTTCCTTGATTACGTTGCCTTCGGAAAACTTAAAGCTGAGACCGGATATGAAATACTCCGTGGCATAGTCAGAGCCTGCAGGCAGAATAACCTTGCCCTGATCGGAGGCGAAACTGCAGAAATGCCCGGACTCTACAGACGAAACGAATATGACCTTGCCGGAACAATAGTTGGCATAGCTGAGAAAAAAAATCTGCTGGGGAAATTCAGGGTAAGAAAAGGTGATGTTCTCATAGGACTGAAATCAAACGGACTGCATACAAACGGATATTCACTTGTAAGAAAAGTCCTGCTGAAGAAATTCAAACTGAATGACTACATAGCTGAACTCAGGAAAACTCTTGTTGAAGAACTTCTGAGAGTTCATAAGTCATACCTGAAAGCTGTAAACAAAGCTAAACAGACAAACGCTGTGAATGCTATGAGTCATATCACAGGCGGCGGACTGATTGATAACACATTGAGAGTAATACCTGATAAACTTAAAATGAAGATTGACTGGAACGCCTGGCAGAGAGATGAGATATTCCGGCTGATTCAGAAAACAGGCAAAGTCCCGGAAGAGGAAATGAGAAAAGTTTTTAATTTAGGAATAGGACTTGTAATGATATGTTCCAAAACCAAAGCTGACGAGATACAGGAAAAACTGAACAATATAAAAGAAAAAAACTATATCATAGGAGAAATTTACTAAAGATGAGATTACAGGACATTGCAGTTGTCGGAGCATCAGGGCTCGTAGGCAGAAAAATTATCCAGACTCTTCAGGAAAGAAACTTCCCTGTCGGGAAAATTATAGCAATTGCAAGCGAAAACTCCGTTGGCAAAGAAGTTAACATAGGCGGACACAGGTATAAACTTCATAAACTTGAAGACGGAATTTTCAAAAACGTTGAGTTTGCATTCTTCTCTGCCGGTGCATCTGTATCACATAACTGGGCACCTGAGGCAGCAGCTGAGAAAGCCGTCGTGATTGATAACAGCTCTGCATTCAGAATGGATGACAATGTTCCGCTTGTTGTCCCTGAAGTGAACAGAAGTGATATTTTCAGACATAAAGGCATTATTTCCAATCCGAACTGTTCAACCATTCAGCTCGTTATGGTTCTTAAACCTCTTGACGATGCTTTCAGGATAAAACGTGTCGTTGTTTCAACATATCAGTCAGCAAGCGGTGCCGGATATAAAGGATTAACCGCCCTTGACTACGAGATCAGAAATCCCGATACGAAGCATGAACACTCCCCCTTCCCTCACAGACTTGCTCATAATGCAATTCCTCATATTGATATTTTCTTTGAAGACGGATATACAAAGGAAGAACTGAAGATAATAAATGAATCAAGGAAAATACTTAACAGAAAAGATCTGAATATTACAGCTACATGTGTTAGAATACCATCTCACACCGGACACGGAGAAGCTGTTAACATAGAGTTTGACAGAAAGTTTAACCTGTCTGACGTGAGAGATGTGCTTTCTTCCTTCAGGGGAATTAAAGTACTTGATGACCCGTCAAATCATATTTATCCGATGCCCATAAACGTAAAAGACAAAGACGAAGTATTTGTCGGAAGAATAAGATCAGATCAGTCAGTTAAAAACGGTATCAATCTTTGGATAACAGCTGATAACATACGCAAAGGAGCTGCATTAAATGCAGTCCAGATAGCTGAAGAATATATAAAAGGAAAGTAAACCAAGATGCAGGAGAACATAATAGTAAAACCATCAGTGCTGACTCAGTCAAAAATAAACTACATTCACCCGGCAGAAGTTTTGGATACACTCAAGAAATATATGTGTGTTGACGGACTTGACGTTGTTATGGACCTTCAGAAATCACAGGGTGCTTATATAGTTGACTCGAGAAACCGTAAGATTTATCTTGATCTTTTCTCATTCGTTGCATCCAATCC
>JAOADS010000210.1 GCA_026417195.1 Ignavibacteria bacterium
TGCATATATTATTGCCACCTGCGGTTTAAAGGCATACGAACTCGCTAAAATAGTAGTAGATGAGAAAAATTAATTAATTCACCCATGGAATCCTACATTCCCATATCATTCCTGAATGATTTTATATTCTGTCCGAGGTCTATTTATTTCCATCAGTTGTATGGAAATTACAGGGAAGAAGTGTATCACGACAAGCCGCAGACAGCCGGACGTGCAGCGCATGCAGCAGTTGATGAAAAAACTTACAGCACAAGTAAGCACATACTGATAGGAACGGAAGTTTATTCAGAGAAATATAAACTGCACGGCAAGATAGATATCTTTGATATATCCAAAGGTCTTATATGGGAAAGGAAGCGGGAGATAAAAGTAATTTATGACGGCTATGTTTTTCAGGTTTATGCCCATTATCATGCATTGACTGAGATGGGTTATGAAGTGAAGTCAATCATAATTCATGACCTGACTCACAACAAAAATTATCCCATTCCTCTGCCAGCTGAAGATGAAGTAATGCAGAAAAAATTTGAAAAACTCATTGTAGCCATTAATTCTTTTGATCTTGAAAGAACGGAATTCACACCTAATAAAAATAAATGTATGAGGTGTATATATTCAAATTTATGTGACAAAAGCCTATGCTAAGCGAAAAAGATTTTCTGGAAAAACAGATTGTAATCTGTTTCACAATGAAGGGACATAAAATTTCCTTCAAAAATGATAATATTATAATCAAAGACAGCGAAGAAAACACAATAATGCAGGCTTCATGCCACAGAATCTTTGCCGTCTGGATTATAGGACCTGTTACCATTACTTCAGGTATTATGGAAAGGAGCAGGAAGTTTGGATTTTCGATTTGTCTGATGAATTATAATCACAAGTTATACGGTTTGCTTAACAGTTCAACTGAAGGGAATTTTCTACTCAGGCGTAAGCAATACTCATATAACAGTCTTGATATACCAAAGCATTTGATAAGAAATAAAATATTCAATCAGATAGAACTTCTCTCATCAATGCGTCAGAAAACTCTTTTTCAGAAAGAGGTTATAAAAGATTTAAAAAGTCACATTGAACAACTGGAAAATGTTGAAGAACTTACATCACTTCTGGGGATTGAAGGCTCTGCTTCAAGAATATTCTTCAGTAACTGGTTTGCAGACATGCCCTGGAAAGGCAGAAAGCCAAGAGCCAAAGTGGATATTATCAACACAACTCTTGATATAGGATATACATATTTATTTTACCTGATTGAATCTATGCTTAACCTTTACGGATTTGATTTATATCAGGGCACTCTTCATAAATGTTTTTACCAGAGAAAATCGCTTGTATGTGATTTGGTGGAACCCTTCAGGTGTATAGTTGACAAACAGGTGAGGAAAGCATATTCATTAAAACAGCTTAAACCTTCTGATTTCAGGGAATACAAGGGACAATATTTTCTCAAGACAGAAAAAAATAAAGAATATTCATTCTGGATTATGGAGGGGATTCTCAACTATAAAAGTGAAATGTTCAGGTATGTCCGAGATTATTACAGAGCTTTCATAAGAGGAAAATCAATAAATCAATATCCTTTTTTTAAAATCAACGGAGAATGAAATATGTTAGTAGTATCATATGACATTTCAGATGACAGACTTCGTACACGTTTTTCTAAATTTCTGGAGAAATATGGTTACAGAATTCAGTATTCCGTATTTCAGATTAGAAACAGCGAAAGAGTTCTTCGGAATGTATGTATAGAAATAGAAAGCCGGTTTATGAAAAGGTTTTCTCAGAATGACAGTGTTTATATTTTCTGTTTATCTGCGCATTGTGAAGTAAAGAGATACGGATATGCAAGAAATGAAGAAAAAGACCTTATAATTCTGTAAATTGCAAACCGCGGTCTTTATGAACAAAAAAATACTATTTTTGCATTTTTTGTATTTATCAGAATTAGATTTTTTAGTAATTTTGCAGAGTAAGAGTCTAATGGCTCTTTGAAATTTCTACTATTGTAGATATTTATCCCAACACTATAAATACCCATGTCTAATGGCTCTTTGAAATTTCTACTATTATTTTTTAAATCAGATTTGCTGATGTTTGTAAAGTTACCCAGCTCGCCGGCTGTAAGTGGGGTGTTCCTGTCAGAAACGGCGAATTTCTGAGAGGCCGAAGTGTAGCTCTCAATAGAGTGAAAGTATAATACCTCACTAGCAGGTAACTTATTTAATAATGAATTTATATATTTTTGCTACACTTACTATAGAGCGTTTCTCATTCTTAATAAATGCAGCAACTCCAACTATATTTATATCTTTACGCGGTTTTGTTTTAAAATGTGCGGTGTGTTGAAGGTAAGTTGTCTAATGGTTCTTTAAAATTTCTGTTGTAGCTACCTGGAAACTTGTCTGAACTGAAGGATAGAATAATAAAAAAAGCAAGTTTTGATTTATTCCTCCCTCTTCCCCGAGTCTGTCAC
>JAOADS010000211.1 GCA_026417195.1 Ignavibacteria bacterium
AGATGTGTATAAGAGACAGGTATATGGATGAAAGGGATATGAGTGAATATGCCGGGGTCATTAATCAGTTAGGTTCTGATATTATTTGCATTCCGGGTGATTTCGTAAACTTTGAAGTTAAGGATGTACATCCTCTTACAAGGGCTTTTCGTGACCTGAATGCAAGGTACGGAGTTTACGGATCATTAGGGAATCATGATTTCTTTCAAAATGCGGATTATGTAACTAAAGCAATCAATAATGAATCACCTATACAGATTTTAAGAAATGAGCACCGGAAGATAACTTTGGGAGGTAAGGATATTTATATAATGGGAGTTGATGATACCATACGTTCGGGTGTAAAAATGGAAGATGTTCTGAAATATTATAACTCAATGGATGAATACCTTATGAAAAATGAATCAACTTTTGCAGACTCACCTAAAATATTGCTATGTCATAAACCGTATGGATTTGATATACTCTCCCAGAAAAATATAGACCTTGTTCTCAGCGGACACACTCACGGAGGACAGGTAGTACCTGTGAAACTTGGAAATTTTAACCTTTCATTCGCAGCGACTGTAAGTAAATACATAGAAGGTCATTATAAATTAGGGAAGTCAAATATGTATGTATCCAGAGGTATCGGTAGCGTAGGTCTGCCAGTCAGGATAAATTGTCCGCCTGAGATAACAGTGCTGAGGTTAGTTTAAAATATTCAGCAGTTCAAGCGTTGGATCAGAAATATACCTATTTTTTTACAGGTCTTCTTACAACAAAATCTCCTTTAAGTCTGTATTTACCGTAGATGACATTATTTTTTACATTTTCCCCGTTATCTTTATAACGTGTTCCGGCCCACCAGGCAATAACATATAAATCCTGTTTTATGCTTCGTGAGATTTCCTCGAATATAATTACGTGATGTTTCCAGATAATCAGATCACCTGTTTTAGCATCAGATATATCTCTTATACCGACTACAGGCAGAATATCTTTAAAACGTGAAGTGTCAACAAGATCTCTGCAGAGAGCGTTGGTTTTCGGAGTTTTGTATCCGGATTTATGCAGAACGTTCAGGGCAAATATGTTACATTTTGTGTAGCCTTTAAGTAATGCCAGTTTATTATCAAGCCAGTAAAGGTAAGTGGAATCCGCTTCCGGAGAATACATCGGATTTTCCTGCTCAATCTTTGCTGTATTTATAATAGCAGAGCTTTCTGATTCTTTATTGACCTCTTCTTTAACATTATCTTTTTCTGATGTTTCATCATCTTCAGTTCTGGAAGCTGGAAAGCATCCTGAAATAAGCGTTAAAACCAGCAGAAGAAAAACTGTTTTTAAAAATTCAGTTCTCATAAAGTTCTTTTTTAAATAACAATACGAACATAATTTAAAGTAATTATATAAGCAATATAAGTAGCTACCGAATTAACGGTATGTAGTTTATCAGTTGAAATAAAAAAACCACTCCGCAACTCTGCGAAGTGGTTTATTTTGCACCTTAAAGTTATAAAACCAGTGACTATGGGTTACTTCTTATCATCATCTATTACTTCAAAATCAGCATTCTCAACTTTTTTATCATCTGTTTTTGCTTCAGATGAGGTTGCATGTGTTCCGTCGCTTCCTGCCGTGCTTCCCGCAGTCTGCTGAGAATACATCTGTGCTGACGCTTCATTCCATGCTGAATGCAGGGCATCCATGGCTGATTTTATTTCATCCACACTAGTACCTTTAACTGCTTCCTTTAGTCTTCCAAGAGCAGTTTCTATCTTCATCTTGTTTTCAGATGAAATTTTATCTCCGAACTCTTTAAGCTGCTTTTCAGTTTGGAATATCAGACTATCAGCGTGATTCTTTGTATCAATTTCTTCCCTTTTCTTCCTGTCCTCAGCTTCATGTTCCTTAGCATCCTTTCTCATTTTCTCTATTTCTGCTTCTGTCAGTCCGCTTGAGTGAGTAATCCTGATTGACTGTTCCTTACCAGTTGCTTTATCTTTAGCATAAACGTTCAGTATTCCGTTTGCATCAATGTCAAATGTAACCTCTATCTGAGGCACTCCTCTGGGAGCCGGTGGTATTCCGTCCAGATGGAATCTTCCAAGAGTTCTGTTATCTTGAGCCATCGGTCTTTCTCCCTGAAGAACGTGTATTTCCACAGATGTCTGGTTGTCTGCTGCAGTTGAGAATATCTCTGTTTTCTTCGTCGGGATCGTGGTATTTGCCTCTATCATCTTTGTCATGACACCGCCGAGCGTTTCTATACCAAGAGAAAGTGGCGTAACATCAAGCAGAAGAACATCCTTAACATCACCGGCAAGAACTCCTCCCTGAATAGCAGCACCTATTGCTACAACTTCGTCCGGATTTACTCCCTTATGGGGTTCTTTTTTGAAGAAATTCCTTACAGCTTCCTGAACCTTTGGGATT
>JAOADS010000020.1 GCA_026417195.1 Ignavibacteria bacterium
CACTGTAATAAGTTATTCACTGCATGAAAGAACTAATGTCATAATCCGTATTTATGACATCTCCGGTAAGGAAATAAGATACATCTTTCAGGGACTAAGAGATGCTGGCGAACATAGGGTTGAGTTCAACGCTTCTGGGCTAGCATCCGGAGTTTATTTTTACAGGATAGAGGCCGGAGATTTTACTGAAACAAGGAAAATGGTTCTTCTAAGGTGATTCGTAATTGTGGAATTAGTTATACGATAAACTAATCGGACAGATTATCAGAAAATATGGTAACATCTGAACTCTTAAATTTTTTATGGAAAAATACTTGACAGTTGGATGAATAATTAGTATCTTTGGCTAAAGGAGGAAATATAACTATGAAACCTTCTATTCTATTCTATTCTATTCTATTCTATTCTTAATACCACTGCGTTTACACAAACTATAAGCGTTCAACAAATGGACGGACCTTATTATACCTTACTTGTAACTGATATTAAAGGCGGAACTAACAGTAAGGGAGAATACGTAATTTATATAGCAACTTTTGGAGGATTATATAAAACTTATGATTACGGTGAAACTTATGAGAAGATTATCAACATATCCTGTACTTCAGTTGATTGCTTTCAGGGTAATTCAGATATCTTATACTTTTCTGTTTATGATATTTACACAACGAGTAGCACACTTTATAAATCAACTAACGGAGGGGAGAGCTACTATGCTGTTCAAAACGGTATAACCAATAATAGGATAATTAAATCCATTTGTATTTCTCCGTTTAATCAAGATATAACATTCATTGGATTTGAGAATTCTGGGACCAATAAAACACTTTATCGGACAACCAATGGAGGATCTTCATGGACGGAGGTTAACTACGTAAGTAGTAGCAGTCATAAAGGTATAGATGAAATAATATTTAGTGTATCAAATAGCAATTATTTAATGATAATTGCTGGAAATACCGCATCTTGTTCTCATGACGGTGTTGGATTTTATTTCAGCTCAGATATGGGTGACACCTGGGATAAAAGAACAAAAGGATTACATAATTGTAAATTACACTCTATGACAATAGAATCTGATGGTTTATCACGAGATGAGAATATTTATGTAGGTACAGAAACTATTTATTCAACAGGAGGTATCTATAGATCATCAGATTACGGAAATAACTGGAGTCAGGTTTTTCAGAATCCTTACAATGTAATAATCAGAGGTCTCTCCAGCTATGAAAATACCATATACGCAGCATTAGACGAATGTGGCGCTTGGGTTGGATTGATTAAATCTTACGATGGATTTAACTGGGTTAATGTAAATAATGGTATGTTATGCCCTTCTACCCGCAGAGTAAAAGTTATAAATAACCAAACTGTTTTAACCGGAGGCTATAATACGGTATATCTTACAACGAACAGTGGTACAAATTTTATTGAGAAGACTCGCGGTTTAGAAAAAACTAATTGTTTCTCAGTTGCTGGTTTAAACGATTTTATAATAACATCAAACGGTTCTCAAGAACCCAGATTTTCAGTAAGTTCAGACGGAGGCTCTACGTGGACAAGCACATATAATGATTGTAGTTTCATGATAGGAACTGGTATTGATATTGATCAGACTGATCAAAGCTACATCCATTCTTGTCAAAGAGAAGCTGATTACTTCACATATTATATTTTAAGATCAACAAATGGAGGATTAAATTGGACGAAAGTTGTAACTGTTAAATATGAAGAAAATATTGTATTGAATAAGCTAAGTGATATAAAAATTGATCCTAATAACACTATGAGAATTTTTTGTGTAGGGAATGATAATCCAGCTCCTGTGGTATATACCAGTAATAACCGTGGCTTTAGTTACCAATCAACGCATGTAAAAAACATATACGGTCAAAATCATGGATTTGATTTACAATGTGTAGAAATTGACCCAAATGTCACAGAAAAAGGATATAGCAAATTTGTATATATTGGTGGTAAACCAACATTAAATACTGCTAGATTATACAGAAAAGATAACTGGGATGATAATGAATGGAACGATAATTACCTCTATAATCAGGGCTTACCAGCTACTTTAGAAATCAATCAAATAGCTGTACAACCAGCATCGGAATTACAGGAAGATTATTTTATATATCTAGCTACATCTTCAGGTGTGTATAGAAAAAACAGTAACAGTGATATATGGTATAGCTCCAGTCAGGGTTTGAATCACACTAATATTATAACAATTGCTATTAATCCGGTTAATCCTAATATTGTATTTTTAGCTGCAGATGGGTCTAATTCTGACCATATTTACTATTCTACAAATTACGGAAGCTCATGGAATGAGATTCAGATAATGACAACAATAAATGTTAATAGGTTACGTTATAGTTATAGCAATGGATTTTTATTTCCACCAAGACTTTTTGCAGCTACTACAAACGGCTTATATGAAATCACTATATCAGACACCGATGCCGATAAAGGTGAATTAGTAAATGCTATCAGAAATTTCCCTAACCCATTTAATTCTATTACCACCATCAGTTTCAGTTTAAAAAATAATTCATATGTTGAAATTAAATTATATGATGTTACAGGGAAACTTATTAAAACTTTATTGTCTTCCACTTTAAGAGAGGGAAATCACTCAATAAATTTCAATTTTAATAATTACTCAAGTGGAATTTATTTCTATACTATTAACATAAACAATAATTTTCTAACCTCCAGAAAATTAATATTAATAAAATGAAAAAGATAATTTCAATAATAATTTTATTATTAACTTACTCATCCAATTCACAATGGTTCACTCAGACTTATGAATACGGAACTGCAATGTCAAATGTTTTATGTAATCCGGTAAACATGAATACCGGAATTATTATAGGCACTTACGGAAGATGTTTAAGAACTACTAACGGAGGAACAAACTGGAGTGTTATAAACCTTGGTTCATATGAATATTTCCATGGAGGTTGTTACGTCTTTAATACGGGAACAATTTATATAGGTGCTTCAGGAGGAGTTTTAAGAAAATCAACAAATCACGGTGCTGTCTTTTTCCCCATCCCTTCTCCGGTAACAAGTATTATAACTGATATTCATTTTACCTCTGCAAATATCGGTTATATAGCCTGTGACACTAATGTTATTTATTTTACTTCAAACGGTGGTTCAAACTGGAATGTAGTAACAACTAATCTGCCCTCAAATGTGCGTATTTACAGTATATATTTCTCAAATGTACATACCGGATGGTGTATGGGTGCAATAATTCCATCTAACAGATATCTTATCAAAACTTCAAATGGAGGAATAAATTGGACTACTGTAAATATTCCCTCAAACAGTTATAATAATTTTTATGTTGCCGGTAATGATTTAATTATTTACAGTAACACAATAATATCAAGAAGTACAGATGGCGGTAACTCCTGGATTTCACTGAATCCACCGCCTGGTATCGGAAGTGGCGACGGAATGCGTGATATTGAAAAACTTTATGGTTATTTATTCATAACAACAAGCGGTCCCTCACAGCCCGGTATTTACATTTCAACAAACTGGGGCAGTAACTGGATAAGACAATTTAATCAAAGTGCTGATCATATGGACATGGAAATCAATGAACTTGCTGGCTGGGCGCTCAGTTACAATTTTTCACATACAACTGTTTACAGAACTACTAACGGTGGAGGAATTGTTCCGGTTAATTCAACTTCAGGAGAGATACCTCATAAATTTGAATTAAAACAAAATTATCCGAATCCCTTCAATGCTGAAACAAAGATCACATTTTCTGTTCCCGTAAATCTTAATAACAATGACTTTGCTGATATAAAACTCCTGATTTATGACGTTTACGGTAGAGAAGCCGAAGTTTTATTTAATGGAAGGTTAAAGCCAGGAACTTACGAAGTAAAGTGGAATGCATATAAATATTCAAGTGGTACTTATTTTTACAGACTTATTTCCAGTAACTTTTCTAAAACAATGAAAATGATTTTGGTTAAATAAACTTTAAAAGCCATGAAAAAATTAAATTTTTTCATCTTAAGTTTTCTTATTTTTTCTAACACATCCTCCTCAAATACAGAAAACTCATCAGTCTTTACAATTACAATTACAGAAATTGCCACTACATATCAGGACAACCAGTCATCCGGCAGTCCCAGGCTGATATGTCAGAACCCAAATACACCGTCTGAAATTCACCTTACTTACACAATGTTGGGTTCCCCTTCTGGCGTAACTGATGTAAGATATCACTTCAGCCAGAACAGAGGTACAAACTGGATGGATAAAGGCTCTTTGGGCAGCGGCTTGAGGCTTCGCTTCCCATGTATATCTATATTAAGTGACGGTTCGGCTGCGATTATGGCATATGGTAGTTTTAATAATCAGTTAGTAAGTTATCTGTTCATAGACGTTCAGCCCGGAGGCGGATCATTCACAAATTGCCCTATAAACGCTGCCAATATTCTCTGGCCTCATTTCATTCCCACAGCAAGCCAATCACTCCCTGTCAAAATAGTTTATGTGTCTTCCAGAACTGATAGTGCCTATATTAATAAATTCACTTCCCTGTCTTCCTGCCAAACTACAGGGAACACTCTGAATCAAATGATTAAACCAGTTCACGGATATAATCTCTCAAGGGGAGCTGACGGAAGAATAGGTTTGGCATACATTGCAAATCCATACCTGAATCCAAATCAAAGCGGCAATGTATTCCTGATGGAATCAACTGACAACGGGGTGAATTTCAATAGTCCAGTTCAGATTTGGCAGACAAATTTTTCTACTGACAGTATGGGTGCTGCCAGAGGAATAGACATAGTTTACATTTCAAACACACCTTACGTAACATTTGATGTGACTAAATTAACTCCAGGCGGACAAATACTTCCGAACAGACCATCTAAAATAATGTTGTGGTCTCCGTCTGTAAACGGTGGCTCTCCTGTAATGATAGACTCAGCTGGAGGAACATCATCAGCTTCAGATATATACAGTTCGGTAGCCAGACCAGTTATAGGAACAACATCACAGCTGCCTTTAATTTATGTAGCATGGAACAAAGCCAGAACCGAAACATTCAATTCTGTGAATTATTTTGATATATATTTCGCTTTCTCAATGGATGGTTTATTATGGAACAGAACAAGGGTAACAAATAATTCAGGTCCGCTGAGGGATTGCAGATATGTCAGCATTTCTCAATATAACGCAGCCATAAATCCTCTCCAATACGAAGCCCATCTGCTCTATCTTGCAGATTCAGTACCCGGAGCTCAGAGTTCGTTAGCCAAAGTAAATTACGCCAATATTAAATTTCAGCTTTCAAATCTGAATCCGGTTGGCTCAGAAATACCTGAAACTTTCAGTCTGTATCAGAACTTTCCTAATCCGTTCAATCCGGTCACCAGAATAAGCTTCGACGTTCCTGCCAGCACTGAGGGAATTACACCTGTTGAAATAGCGGTATATGATGTACAGGGAAGAAAAATCTCAACTCTGATCAACTCTTACCTTAAACCGGGAAGATATGAACTTAGCTGGCATGCTAAAGACTATCCATCGGGAATTTACTTCTGTAAGATGAATGCTGGTAGTTTCAGCTCTTCAAGGAAAATGATACTGGCAAAATAAAACCTGAGAGTTCAACTCTTCTAAGCTGCTTTCTGACGTTATTACTGAAGAAAGCAGCTTTTTTATTTCAGTGATGTGTATTTATCTTTAAGTAACCTCACACTAAGAAAAGACATAAACAACATAACTATTCCTCCTGTCAGGAAAGGTGCCTTGTAACTTATAAAGTGATACACCATGCCTCCCCAGCTTGGTCCGAAGAACCTCGCAAGTGATGCAAGAGACTGTGTTATACCAAGAATACCTCCCTGTTCATCCGGTTCTGAAAATTTGGATATCATACCAAGTGCAATGGAAAGACAAAGACCGTTTCCGAAGCTCATTAAGAATACACTTGAAAGAAGATAGGCAAGCACCTTATCTGAAAAAGGTATGGTCCCGAGCCCTGCGCCCATCATTAAACATCCTGCAATAAAAAGCTTCCGTTCATCAAATGTATTTAAAAGAGGCCTGATAAAGACTCCCTGTGTCAAAGCTCCGACAAGTCCGGAGAATGCAAATACGTAACTTATCTCTTCAATATCAAATCCGAAGCCAAATGTACTATCTTCGGCAAAAAGCTGAAAAGTTGAAAATATATTTGAAAGTGAAAATACTATCGTGAAATATAATATTATCAGAAATCCGGTCTTAGGTTTCCTTATTGTATTAATCAGTTTATTGAGTCCTCTTTTTAAACTGAAGGCACCCATTGATTTCCTTCTCAGATTAACCGGTAGCGACTCATTTATGATTATAAATGTCAGAATAAATGCAATGAAAGAAAGAAAAGCTGATAAAAATACAGGGAAACCAAATCCGAAACGCTTGGCAAAAAAACCGCCTATGAAAGGTCCGAAAACAAATCCAAGCCCGAAGGCTGCTCCGATCAGTCCCATTCCTTTAGCCCTGTCTTCCCTGGCTGTTACATCTGAAATATAAGCCATAGCTGCTCCTATATTTGCAGAAAAAAATCCCGCAAGGGCTCGCGAAAACATAAGAAGTGGTGCAGATTTTAGTGTTCCGTTTAAAACAAGTCCTAAGAGAATATAGGAAAGGACATTTCCTCCCAGACCGATAAGAAGTACTGGTTTCCTTCCGTAACGATCAGATAATCTCCCCCAGAAAGGACTAAAGATGAAATTCATCAGAGAAAAAATTCCCACATTAATACCTATCATCAGCTCAGACATATTCAGCTCATTCTGGGCAAATGAAGGAAGTATTGGAATTATAATCCCGAAACCCAGCAGGTCTATAAAAACAGTGATGAATATCAGAGATAATTTTTTATTCAAAACGTTTGCCTAATCAGCAGTTCCTTTATGGGATTTTCTTTTATCGTGTCCCCAGAAAAGTTTGCTTCTGAGAATTCTGAAGTAATTACTTGAAAGTGGCTTTGCTACTTTAAGAGTATAGGGAGCTTTTTTTATTTCAATTTCAGCCGGACTTTTAAGTTTCAGGCTAACATTACCGTCTGCTATGAGATAGATCGGAATCCTTGATGTAACTTTTATCCTGAAAGTTCCGCTGTCCGGAAGTATTACTGGTCTGGCTGTCAGAGTGTGTGCGCTTAGTGGACATAGTATCATAACACCAGTTGAAGGATGAACAACAGGACCTCCAGCTGAAAGTGCATATCCAGTTGATCCGGCTGGTGTTGCAACAATAAGTCCGTCAGCATGGTAACTGTTGACAGGCTGATTGTTATAGAGAACAGAAATCTCTATTGTTTTAACCACACCACTTTGATTAATTACTATTTCATTTATACCGTGAAGTATTTTTCTGTAGCCTTCAACAGATGCCTCAAGTACAGTCCTCTCCTCTGTTTTATATTTGCCGGCAAGGATATCATCTATAAACAAATTGACCCTGCTGACAGGAGTTTCAGCCAGAAATCCTAATTTACCAAGATTTACTCCGATCACAGGTACACCTGAGGAGCCTACAACAGCTGCTGTGGAAAGGAATGTTCCGTCGCCACCAACTGAAATCACAAAGTCTGAGGAGGAAATAAGTTTAGCGGGGGATTTGAAAAACCCAGAATAACCTTTAGCCTTCAGAAGAGGTCTGAGACTATTTTCAACAAAACACGTCACACCCCTGCTTTTCATGTAGTCAATCATTTTCTGAACAACAGTTCCGGTTTCAGGCTTATAAATATTACCTCGTATTCCGAAGGTCATTTATCTCCTTCCGTTTTATTATTCTTATCGTCGCCGGTAGATTTCCCGCTCTCATAAAGATAGTTAAGTTTCAGTTGTCCTATGAGGTTTTCAAGAAACTTCTGTTCATACTCTGTAAGGTTGCCCTTAGTTTTTTCTTTCAGCATATCGAGAATATCAATTGCAAACTGAGCCTGGGTGAGATCAACTTCCAGTTTATCTGTAACGGGATTTTTTATTTTACCCATTGCCATCATGGCAGTCATCTCATAGGTTCCGGCAAGATACAGAAAAAGCTGGGTATTTTTATCTGAATTTTCCATAAACTTTTACTGCTGATTTATGTAATAAAGCTTTAAATATTTAATCATCACATGAAAAGATGAAAGAATACAAAGTATAAGACCGGTATATCCGTCAAGGAAACCAAGTTTTAAAAAATACATTTTTATAAATGTAAATACAGGGCGAAAAATTATATCAGTTTTTCCTGATTTCTTCCCCTGTAATTTAAATTCCTCTGCTGAAAGAGTGGTGTAATTGTTCATTTTATCTGTGTAATGCTCAAATGTTTTATCAGTATAATGAATAATTTCTCCTTTCAGGTTTCCGGTATGTCCCCTGTAAACAGGTAGTTCATGTACGAGATGTTCAGAGAATCTTATACCTGTTACCTTACTGAATAATCTTAGTGTATAATCCGGATACCAGCCACAATGTTTGATAAATTTATTTATGAAGAAACTCTTCCTTTTAATTCTGTATGCTTCTGCTGAATCATCTGAAGTTATAACCTTTATGATTTCTCCTCGCAGTTCATCTGAAATTCTTTCATCCGCATCAAGCCACAGAATCCAATCGCCTTTTGCACTTTCTATACCGAGATTTCTTTTAATGCCGTATGGAAGATCTCTGCAATTTATAATACGGGCATTTGCAAATTCAGATACTATACTTAACGTCCTGTCTGTGCTTCCAGAATCAACTACAATAACTTCATCAGCCCAGCTGACTGAATCAAGACAATCTCTGATGTTACCTTCCTCATTATATGTAATTATAATCACGCTAATCATTTTTATATATCCTTTCAGCGAGGAAAGCAAGTGACAGGTTAAACCACATCACAACTGCAAACTCAGCATCTCCGAAATTCCACTCTGTTATGCCTGATATCTGAAAGGCAATCATTGAACAAAGTGATATAACAGAGATGGTTTTAAGAAACTCATCTTTATGTGTTAATCTGATGATTTTAATCTGCCTGAGTAAAATATAAATCATAAGAGCTGCCCAGCTCAGAAAACCAAATAAACCGAAATTCACCAAAAGCTGAATGAAATTACTGTGCATATGTGAACCTTCTCCGTGAAACTCCGGTGTCTTATAATCAGAGTATAATTTCTTCATATCAACATCTCCGTGTCCGAAGACCGGTGAATCAGAGATAATTCTTATGCCAGTATCCCACATAACAAGCCTTGACTTATTACTTGGATGATTCAAATCTGATATACTCAGTATTCTTTCTTTATATGAATACGGCAGGAATATCAGAAGTAAAATTATTACAGTTAAAAACGAAAAGAGAAATTTTCTGTTGCAGATAAATCCGTAAACCATTAACCCTGTCGTCAAACCCAGAAATGCATTTCTGGAATTGGTAAGGTAAAATGTAAATAAAAGCAGAAATGTTATTACAATAAGAATTATCCTGTTTAAAATAAATTTCTCTTTTGTGAGAATAAATGGAATAATCATTAAAATAATCAGCATTTTAACCGCACCGTTTGTGAGCGGATATCCGAAATATTCAAGCCTGTAAGCAGAAAGAGGAACTGATGGATTATAATCTATCAGGAACCTGACAATTTCAATAATACAGATTATACCTGTGAAGATGAAAAATACTGCTAAAAACTTCACGAGCCAATCGCGATCTGCCAGAATAATTAACGGAGCTATGAATATAATATATAGCGGAATCCTCCTTGAAATATCTGAGAGAGACTTTAAATAATCATCAGCTAAAAGAGAAGATATGATCTGAGAAATTATGAAAAGACCAAATAACCAGAAAAATGTCTCGTCAAATCTGAAATCTCTTTTGAAAAACAGCCTTACCGCAACAAGAATCACAACACCGCCAACTCCGATTGAAGAAGCTGCTATACTCCACTGGGAAGTTATCACAGCAAGTCCAAGAAAAAAAATCAGAACCCGGTCAACCCATACAGACATTACATCTTACCGGTTAATTTCAGAAGTTTCAGCTGTGTCAGGAATTCCTGAAATGTGTAAAAAAACGAGCCCGGAAACCTCCCTTCATTTTTACCGTGGGACTTTAAAAAAAGTCCTTTAAAAAAATATGTAAGCAGAGAAATCAGGACACCAGACTTTGAAGTTTTCAGTCCGCTTCTGAATCTCCTTTCAGCCTCCAATGTTGATTCAAAATTAATCTTCTGTATCCTTTTATGTAAAACCCTATGTATATCTGGTGTCAGCAACATCTTTTTGTAATTAGATACCGAACTGCATATCATATAATTTCCTGTAAAGCCCGTTACTTTCAGACATCAGTTCATCATGATTCCCTTCAGAGATTATTTTCCCGTCATGCAAAACAATAATCCTGTCTGCGCTTCTGACTGTTGAAAGCCTGTGAGCTATAATGATGGAAGTCCTGTTTTCGGTGAGTTTCTCAATTGCATTCTGAATAAGCTGTTCCGATTCGGTATCCAGTGAAGATGTTGCTTCATCAAGAATCATTATCGGTGCATTTTTCAATAGTGCTCTGGCAATTGCAATTCTTTGTTTCTGACCTCCTGAGAGTTTTAATCCGCGTTCTCCGATCACTGTATCATATCCCTTCTCAGTCTGGATAATAAAATCATGTGCATTTGCGTTTTTAGCTGCTTCGGTGATTTCTCCTATATCAGCATCCTTTCCGTAAGCTATGTTGTTCCTTATAGTATCGTGGAAAAGAATAATCTCCTGTGTAACCATACCGAAAAGATTTCTCAGTGATCTCAGCTTTATCTTTTTTATATTAATTCCATCAATAAGTATATCACCTCCGCTCACGTCATAAAACCTTAAAAGCAGATCAATCAGAGTTGATTTCCCGGCTCCGCTTAATCCGACAATTGCAACTTTCTCATTCTTTTTTACCTTAAGGTTTAATCCGTAAAGCACCGGCCTTCCTTCTGTATATGAAAAAGAAACATTTCTGAACTCAATACAGTCATCAAATGAATCTTTCTCAACTGCATCTGATGCTTCAGGAACATCTGTTTCCATATCCAGAACCTGAAATATTCTCATAGCTGACGCATAAGACTCATGTATTCTGTTTGCAACCGTACTTAAATCCTTAACCGGTGTCATCATTGAGAACACTATAATCAGAAAACCTATAAACTCCTCCGGTTTAAGGGAAGAACCTGAAAAAATCTGATTGCCTGCATACCATATTATAACAACGCCGAGGCTAACGCTTACTATTTCTGTAATTGGTCTTGATATGTTTATATAAAATGCATTCTTCATCATAGATCGGAAGTAATCCCTGAGCTTTGCCTCAAACCTTCTGTTCTCTGTTTCCTCCATTGAGAAAGCTCTTATAATTTTTGCACCGTAAATATTTTCTGAAATAACCGAAGTAAACTCACCTAATTTCTCCTGAACCCTTGTACCGTATTTCTTTAATTTTTTCCCTACATAACTGATAAGCATTACGGAAACCGGGACTGTGATCATTGCAATCATTGTAAGCTGCCAGTTTATAAAAAAAGCCATCAGGAGAAAAGTAATTATGGAAACCGGTTGTTTTATAAGGTCTGTAAATGTAACATACACTGTATTCTGAACCGAATTAACATCTGCAATGAATCGGGACACTATATCTCCGGCTCTTCGGTCATTGAAATACTTTAGTGAGAGACTGTTGAATTTATGAAAAAGTTTTCTTCTCAAATCGGTGATCAAGGATTTCTCAACATATTGTGTGAGCATAGACTGAAGAAAAATAAAAAAATTCTTCAGCAGGTATGCTGTTATAAGCAGAATACATACTTTAAAAAGCGATTCCTGTTTAGTAGCTGCAGAAAATATATATGAGTCAATAACATTCCTGAAATCCTGAAAAAAATTTGCCGCGGGACTTAAATCAACCTGACTGCTACCTTCAGTAAATAAGGTTTTTAAAAGAGGTATTGACATATATACTGCAACTGCATTGCTTAGAGAGTAAAGTATAATCAGAAGAAATGAAACTACAAGCAGATACCTGTAAGGTTTCAGCAGCCCAACAAGTCGGAAATATTCTTTCATTAGTAATCAAAAATAATCTTAAATGGTCAAATATAAAACTAATTAAAACTTAAAGTTAACCCCTATGTTTTATTTATTTCTGATGCTCTCATACAGTTCAACATGTTTCTCAATCATAAGTTTTGTGTTAAATTCCCTTTTCATCAGTTTATGCAGATTCTCTGCCCTGAATTTGTGTTTATTATAATCAATTATCACATCGCTCAGAATCTCACGCAATTCATCTGGATCTTCTGATTTAAAAATTAGTGAGTTACTTTCATTTAACAAGGAAGACGAACCATAAAAATCTGATGATATAACAAGAGTACATGTAGCACCGGCTTCAGTAATAATTGCCGGAAAACCCTCTGTGTCCGATCGGGACGGATAAACAAGAACATGAATCTCTGAAAGCAATTTATAAACATCCTCAACCCTGCCTAAAAACCTGACATCGGCTCCATACTCATAACTCATCCTCTTTAAAACATCTTCTTCAGGACCTTCCCCCGCTATAAGAAATTCTGCATGTTTCCTGATAGTTTTATCAAGTCTGCCTGCAGCTTTTATGAAAATATCAACTCCTTTTTCTTTAACAAGTCTCGAAGCTACAAGGAATTTCAGCTTCCCTTCCGGCTTGGGTTGTAGCTCATATATAACAGGTATTCCGCAACGGATGAAATATATATTATTTTTTTCAGCAATCATATTATCAGTAAGATAATCCAGAATATGTTCATTGATAGCAACATATTTATCAGCGTTGAAATGTTTAAGTAGTCCTTTAGTTCTGATAATTCCGTGATTGGTTTGAACAGTATGAACATATGAAAATTTACTTGCAAGAGATGCAATATTTGCGCCGTAATGATAATGAGAGTGAACTATTTGAATATTTTCTTTCTTTATGAAGTTTATCAGAAAAAACACAGCAGAAATAAAATTTCTGATATTTCTTTTTTCATGAAGAAACCTTTCGTCTGCCATTATGTTAACTTTTAAATTATCAAATCTGTTCAGTCCGTTTCCTCCGCCGCAGATTACATATACTTCATAACCTTCAAGTGAGGAGATTCCTTGTGTTAAATGAAGAAGGTGATTTGTAACTCCGCAGGTATATCTGAGTTCATTTGCTAGATATAAAATCTTCAACTTAAAGTCTCCAAATATATGTTCATGTAACATCTGTAAACAGCTTCGGAAGAAAGATCGTTATAAATTAGCGATGCATTTGAAGAGATTTTCTGCAGATATTCATGATTCATAGATAAAAGTTCATTTACTTTTACGGAAAGTTCACCTACTTCACCGAATTTTACAGTGTATCCGTTATAACCGTTTTTTATATAACGTGAAATTCCGGTTGATTCAGTTAGTACTGGAATAAGTCCGGCTGACATGGCTTCTGCTGTTGAAATTGAAAACGTATCATATTTGTTGAGAGAAAAAAAAAGGTGCTTATCTTTGTAAAACTCTGCAAGTTCAGCGGCTTTCATCAGAGGAAATGTTCTAATATCAAATCCGGAGCATTTGTTTTTAAACCAGTCTGATACAATGAAAAAAAAATCGATCTGCGGTTTATAGCTTTTTATGTATCGGGTTAAAAATTCAAAACCCTCTTTCTGAAAATCGTTCCTGAAAATTGCAACAGCCTTAAGAGGATGATTGAAGTTTTTTTTAACCTCGCTGGAAAAACATACGTCAACCGGATTGGCAGTTACGGCACACCTGTTATCATCAATCTTATAATTTAAAGACAACATATCAATCAGATCTCCGGAGACCGAAATAAGCCTGTCACTTTTTTCTACGAAAAACTTCTCGGCAAATTTATCCTTAAGCCTGTAGAAAAAAGAAAGTGATTTCAAGGAATTCTCATGATGCACAGCGCCATGAGCAGTGTAAACTATCTTTGTTTTATTGAATAACCTGTAAATAAAACAAATGAGGGCAAACCGGTCAAATGTTATTATGTGAATTATTTCAGGTCTGAAATTTTTCAACACGGAATATATTCTCAGGATGCCACAGGTTATAACTCCGCCATTTTTTTCCTTGCCAAAAAGTTTTTTCAGTAATCCGTGTTTTCTGCCGTCATAGAAGTACTGAATGAATATCCCTTTGTTATTACTTATATGTTCACGGAATATCAGATATGCAGTTTTCTCCGGTCCTGATGGAATTTCACTCTCAGGAAATCTCCCGACATAGGCTATGCTAATTTTTTCTTTTCTCATAGGCTTCTATTATCTTTCTTAAACCAAGCCTGTGTTTGAGGAATGACTTAAGCCAGAAGAAACGTCCGTATTTTTTCGTAAAACGGATTTTGTTTTTTGAAATAAGTATAACACTGAAATCCCTCATTGCATTATCCCTGAAACATTTCATAATATGATGCCTGAACCTTGTGAAATCGTTGTTGTACCATATGCTCCTGTGGGCTTCATATGGATTTTCTGCTGTACCTGTTTGTTCCCAGTTCTTACCTATAGGGACGTTAATCAGAACATACCGTGATTTCTGCAACGCAAGTTCTATCAGTCTGAATCCGTCTTTCTTCTCAAAGTGTTCTATTATATCCCCTAAATTGATCAAATCATATCTCCTCTCAGTCTTTTCGAGAAATCCAAGAATATCACCTATAATTACTTCATCATAGAAATATCTGTGATAATCTTTTATGTAAGCTTCATGTATCTCAACACCATCTATTCTTCTTTTCCAGTTTCCGTCATATCTCCCGTCATCCCAGATCTCAAGAAACTCCCTGAAAAGTATCCCCCATCTGCCGAAACCAACACCTGCATCAAGTATAGTTTGAGGATCAAGTTTTCTTACAAGATCAATGTTATAGGAAATATTCTGCCAGTTTGAAGTACCCAAGTCAGTTTATAAGAATTCTCCTGAGAAAAAAATATTCTCCGGACAGTATTAAAAATTCAGTTAAAACAGTTATAAAAGCAGATGCAAATATTCCATAAATAGGAACAAAAAACAAATTCAGCATACTATTCAGCAAAAGCCCTACAAGCGTTATATACATAACAACTTTAAAATAACCCAAACCGTTTATAGTAATCCCGGTAAGATTATTCAACCCAAGAAAGGGAATTGCAAAAGAAAGTATTTTCAGAACTTCCGAGGACTTCTTAAACCTGTCTGTATAGAAAAAATCAATCAGCAGTTCTGCTGAAAAATAAATAAACAAAGCGGTAACAAGGCATATCATCAGAACTTTTACAATAGTTTGTCTGAAAAATTTTCTCACCTCTTCAATATTATTCCTCATAGATGAAACTTCTGTAAATCCCGAAACCATGAGAAATGAAAAGGCTATAGATGAAGTTTTGAAAATACCGTAAGCGGCGCTGTAATAGGCAGTTTCTCCGAAACCTCTGTATGACGAAATAATTAACACGTCTATCTTATCATACAGGAAATTAAAAATCACAGCGAGTCCAAGCGGAAGAGCTGATTTGATCACCGGCATAATACGACCTAAAGAAAAACTGAACCTGATGCCGGACCTGCCGGCATAGACAAAAACTATTATCAGATTTAAAACAACTGCGAGGAAAAAGAGCATAAGCATATTATCAGCTATAGCTTCACCGAAATAAAGTGAAATAAAAAACATCAGCGAGACAAGAATCCGGGGAATAAGGAATGCTGTAAACTGACCTTTGTAAATACCCAGTCCTGCAAGGGCTTTGTTCACTATGTTAACAAGTGATGAAACATGAATTATAAGTAACGATATTAAAAAAAGAAACAAAGGTATTGTAGCATAGAGAACCTGATATACAAGATAAGAGACTGTAAGATACGGAAAGAATAAAATCATCCCCAGAGAGAATATCCTGCTGAAAACATCTGTTTTATCTCCTCCGGCGGCAATTTCCCTCTGAAGATATGCGTTAAGTCCCATATCAAAAAATATTGCACAGACAGAAGACAGAGTAAACATTGTTACTATCTGACCATAAACAGTTTCATAGCTCACACGGGCAATTATGATGAAAAGAATAAATGAAAAAACCCTGTCAGCTACATTCATCAACAGCAGATAAATGCTTTCTCCCGCGAAGGATCGGAGAAATTTACCGATAATTTTATTCAAATCGTAACAAAATTACGATTCTTTTAGGATAGATTAAAGCAAGAAGTATTACAGAAAAGAAACGTTATGAAACACAGATGAAGCTTATAAAAAGTGTTCGGAAGGACCTGTTTATAAATACTCCTCAAGCGTAAGATTTAATCTGAAAACAAGACATTACTTTTTCAGAATATCTCTTATTTCTCTCAGAAGTTTTTCCTCTTCACTCGGAGGCTGTGGCGCAGCTTCTTCAACCTGACGCATCCTGTTCATAGCTTTGACAATAAGAAACATAAAGAAAGCAACTAAAACGAAATCCAAAGTTACAGATATAAACTCACCGTATCTAAGGGCAACTTCCTCAGAAATTATTTTCCCGGACTGATCTGTCTGAGCTGGATTTAATACGTATTTAAGTTCCTTAAAATCAATTCCCGCTGTTATCAGTCCCACAAGAGGCATAACTATTCCGTCAATAAAACTGCTCACAACTTTACCAAAAGCTACACCCAGCACAAATGCAACAGCCATATCAACAAGGTTACCTTTAAGAGCAAATTCTTTAAATTCTTTTATCATAGAGTTTAAGTTAATTTCAAAAAGCGAAGATAATCAATTAAAAATTTAAATTGTATAGTACCCCTGAACCTCATCCCGAAAGTTACCTCTATTGGATTTTAAAAAGCGAACTGTTATTATTGCATCCTATGCGGAAAGTAAAAACATCCTATCCAGCTCCGGACACATTAATCTGTCTTGTCAAAGACAGGAATGACTTCTCTATATTAAAGGACCAGCTATGGTATAGAATTCCAATAGAGAAATTCAGATTTAAAATAAAAGAATTCGAAAACCTTGCATTTTATCTTCCCTCCGGCTACGGAGAGGAAAGTTACACAATCAGATACTACGGTAAAATTACAAGGATATCAACTGTGATGAGAAAAAATCTTTTCCCGTCTGAACCACAGAACCCTAAGTCAGTCAGGAAATATTATAAAATATTAATAGATCAAATTAAAGAACTACGTAACCCAATTCACAGCCGCTTACCCCGTAAAATAGTTTTTATTCCTACTACGTTAAAGAAACTATTCCTTGCTTCAGAAATCAATGATATTTTCCATACAAGTCCCCTTGAAGACAAGCTGTGGGAAGAATTTAAACATAATGGCATTGTAGCCGAGAGACAGTTTTCAGTAAATGCAGAAAGGAAACATTATATGCTTGATTTCGCCCTGTTCTGCAGAAATTCATATATAGATGTGGAATGTAACGGAGATAAATGGCATATAACTAAATCTAAAACTATTCTGGATAATAAAAGAGATAACTCACTCGCAAAAATGGGCTGGAGAGTTCTTAGATTTTCAACTCAGCAGCTTGAAAACATAAAAGAATGTTGTAAGCTAATTAAACAAACAATTAAATCATCCGGTGGACAACTCCCAGATGAAGAAATTTCCAGATTACTTGAAGAAGAAAGCTACTCAAG
>JAOADS010000212.1 GCA_026417195.1 Ignavibacteria bacterium
GGAAGAATTCTGTCCAACTGAAAAGTTTGTCCAGCCTACAAGACTTAAGGATACGGCTGACAAAAGAAGTAAAAATGTTCTGGAGAAGAAATTCATTTTAATTAAAGTTTGATTTAAAAATTAAGTGTATTTTAACTATATATAATAGAACAATTTTTCAGAAAATTCAAGAGCAAATACATAGTTTTTTTTGGTGATCTTAAAGATTACAGAGGAAGCAAAAAAAGCAGATAAATAGCTTGACATTAAGATAATTAACAATTCATATTGAAATTAGAAACAATTTTATTTATGTTTAAAAAAAAACAGCAATTAACTTTATTTTTTATGAAGAAAATTATAATTTTAACACTAATCCTATCTTTCTGCCAGATTAATTCACAATTTTTACCGAAAGGTATATCCGGTAGATTACAGAATGCTATTGTATCTGCGAAACCGGAAAATCATATCAGGTTTTTCGTTTTGCTTAAAGACAGAGTAGACATTGAGAGACTGGATGAAGAGCTTTACAGAATCAACGCCTCACCGGAGTTCAGAGCAAAGACAGTTATTACATCTCTGATGCAGAAAGCCTCCGCTACTCAGGGTCCGATTGTAGAATATTTAAAAGAACAGATGCAGACCGGCAGAGTAAGAAATTTTCAGCAATACTGGATTTCCAACTTTATCTGGATTGAAGCTGTCCCTTCAGTGATTTTTGATATAGCCTCCAGAACTGATATAGATGAACTGGACCTTGATGCTGAACTTGATTATGACAGACCTGTAGCATTTGAACCTGCCGGTGATAAAACAGAAAGTGTAGAGCCGGGTTTACGTGTAATAAATGCCCATCTTTTATGGCAGATAGGAATCACCGGAAGCGGAAGACTTGTAATGAGTGAAGATACCGGAGTAAACGGTAATCACCCTTCTCTGAATTACAAATGGCGCGGTAACAATGGGGCTCAGTGGTATCATGCCTGGCTTGATCCTACAAATCCTAATTCAAATTTTCCTGTGGACTGTGACAATCACGGAACTCATACAACGGGAATAATGACCGGTAGGGCTGGAAGTGACACAATAGGAGTAGCACCTGATGCACAGTGGATAGCGGCAAGAACAATCTGTAGTGGTAACTCAACTAACAATCATATGTACGCCTTCCAGTGGGCAATGAATCCGGACAGCAATGTTAATACTACTAACGACATGCCGGATGCTGTTAACTGTTCATGGCATGATCCGTCACAACCTGTAGGAGGTGACTGCACAGGAATCTATGTATCAGTTCTTGCTGCTATGGAAGCAGCTGGAATTGCTGTTGTGTTTTCCGCAGGCAACTCAGGTCCCGGTGCTTCAACAATAACAAGGCCTAAAAATATGAATGCTAATCTTGTCAGGGTTTTCTGTGTTGGGAATATAAACGGAAATGTTTCTCCTCCTTATCCTATTAACAGTTCCTCGTCCAGAGGACCTGCAAATTGTGGCGGACCTGGTAAACTTTTGTTCAAACCTGAAGTATCTGCACCCGGAACAAGTGTTCGTTCTGCATTAATTAGTGGATATGGCAGTCTTACAGGTACTTCTATGGCATCTCCTCACGTAGCAGGTGCCGTTGCATTGCTGAAACAGGCTTTCCCTAACCGCACAGGAAAAGAAATTCTTGAGGCTCTATATTGGACTGCAATAGATCACGGATCCCCGGGTGAAGACAACACATATGGAATGGGTGTAATAGACTGCTGGGCAGCATACAGATATCTTCTTGGGCAACCTTGCAGAACACAGGACATACTTATAAGAGATAATCAAACTAATTACGATACGGTTTTTGTAAATAAAGCAGGTATAATAACTGACGTTAATGTTACTATCGGAACTATACTGCATTCAAGAACCGGCGATATAGAATTTTCCATAAAATCCCCAGCTGGTACTGAGGTAATACTTGCATCCAGAAGAGGTGGATCTGGAGCTAATTATATTAATACGACATTTAATGACTCTGCAGCTACTCCTATCAGCGGAGGCACACCTCCTTTTACTGGTTCGTTCAGACCTGAAAGTCCATTAAGTGTATTCAACGGACAGAGTATGCTTGGTGAATGGATATTCAGGGTTAACGATAACCAGACGTCGGATACCGGCAGAGCAATGAACTACTGTATAACTATTTATCATAATAATATAGTCGGTATCGGAAATAACAACATCCCTGTTTATTATTCTCTTGAACAGAATTATCCCAATCCTTTCAACCCTTCAACAAGTATTAGATATACAATTCCAAAAGAAAGTTTCGTGAAACTCACTGTATATGATATCTCCGGCAGGGAAGTCATGAAACTCTCAGATGACTTCAAACAAGCCGGAACTTATGATGTCATTTTTAACGCTTCAAACCTGTCAAGCGGAATATATTTTTATACAATGG
>JAOADS010000213.1 GCA_026417195.1 Ignavibacteria bacterium
GAATTACATAGACACCATGCAGGTATGGGTGTGTTCTGATCAGGATCCGGCTCTTGCAATACAGAAACTTGCAACCATAAGAAGTGATGACTCAGATAACGTCTGGAAAGAATATAAATTCAACCTAAGCTCATTTGCCGGACAAAACATATGTATCGCATTCAGATATTATATGAATACAACAGTTGACGGCCTGTGGTGTAACATAGATAACGTATTCATAGGTAACCGTTCAGCTATCGGTATAACACCGATCAGCAACGAAATACCAAACAGATTTGACCTCAAACAGAATTATCCCAATCCGTTCAACCCCGTCACTAATATTGAGTTTGACATAGCAAAAACAAGTCATGTAACCCTGACAATATTTGACATAACAGGAAAAGAAATCACCAGACTTGTTGATGAACAACTGAATCCGGGCTCATATAAAGTTGATTTCAACGCAAAAGACCTTGCAAGCGGAACATATCTATACAGAATTACAGCAGGAGATTTTGTGAAAACACAGAAGATGATATTAACCAAATAAACACGGTAAACTTAACAGCCAAAGCCCGTCTTAAGACAAAGGCGGGCTTTTTTTATAAGAATACTTTCTGGGAATTTTCAGTAATCAGAATTAATTATTCATTATCGGAAATACATTGAATAAAGTAACAGATAAAAATATTTTTGAATATGGAATATAAAGACTATTACAAAATACTCGGAGTATCCAAAAACGCCACACAGGATGAGATAAAAAAAGCATACAGAAAATTAGCTGTTAAATATCATCCGGACAAAAACCCCGGTAACAAGGAAGCTGAAGCTAAATTCAAGGAAATAAATGAAGCAAACGAAGTTTTAAGTGATCCGGTCAAAAGGAAACAATATGACGAACTCGGTGCTAACTGGCAACAATATCAGCGCGCAGGCGGATTTGACTGGAACAGATACAGACAGGATCACACAAACGAAACATTCTTTACTGATTTCGGAGGATTCAGCTCCGGTGATTTCTCTGATTTCTTTGAAGCATTCTTCGGAAGAGGATTCGGAGGCAGCACAGGACACAGGGGAAGTTCACACAGAAGAGTTGTAAAAGGAGAAGACATCCATGCGGAACTTAACATAACCCTGGAAGAAGCCTATAACGGGACTGAAAAGTTATTTGAACTCAACGGACAGAGAATAAAACTTAAAATCAAAAAAGGAATCAAAGACGGACAGATTCTGAAACTGGCAGGCAAAGGATATCCCGGACTTAACGGAGGTCCGAACGGCGATCTGTTATTAACCATTCATATACAGAAACATCCCGATTTTGAAAGAATAGATGATGATCTTTACGTCACAGTTCCTCTTGACATATATACCGCTGTACTCGGCGGAAAGATTGAAGTTAAAACCTTAAAAGGTAAGGTCAAAATAAATATTCCGCCTGAGACACCAAACGGAAAAACTTTAAGATTAGCCGGATTAGGTATGCCGAGATACGGACATGAATCAATAAAAGGTGACCTCTACGTTAAAATAGAACTGCAGACTCCGCGGAACCTTTCATCAGAGGAAATTAAACTCTTCAGGAAACTTTCGGAATTACGTAAAAATTAATCTTTCTTTCTGAACCAGAAATAAAAAGGTATGCCGATAAACACAAGCAGCAAACCGAAAACTGCATTCCTTACATTATACCATACACTGAAGACAACGAAAAATGCAGAGAATAAAACAAATATCGCCGGAAGCACCGGATATCCGAATGCTTTGTAAGGACGCTCTGCATCAGGCATTTTCCTTCTCAGCACAAACACACCGTAAGCCCCGAGCCCGTAGAAAATCCACGATACAAATATCAGCATATCTGTCAGCTGATCGAAAGTTCCGGTCATAGTAATTGCTGAAGCCCAGATCCCCTGAATTATAATGGACACACCCGGTGTTCTGTATCTGTGATGAATATCTTCAAGTCTCTTAAAGAAAAGACCATCCTTAGCCATAGCGTAATAAACCCTCGCTGAAACAAGTATCGTTCCGTTAGTTGTTCCGAATGTTGAAACCATAACAGCAATTGCTACAAATGCACCTCCCCAGTCTCCTACAACTCTCTTCATAACATCTGCTGCCAGAAAAGTTGAATCTTTCATTTCAGCTACAGGTAGTATATAGAGATATGCGAAATTAATCAGCATATAAACTAAAATAACAAAACCCATACCTATCATCATCGCCTTAGGTATGTTTCTCTGAGGCTGTTTGACTTCAGCTCCTAAATAAGTTATGTTATTCCATCCGTCATATGCCCAGAACGCTCCGCTTAAGGCAAGTATTATTGCACCAAGCAGACTTCCTGACGGAAACTCATAGGCAGTATTTACAAATGGCGAAAAATTTGCAACTGAACCAACTCCAGAACTAAGTGCAACTATTAC
>JAOADS010000214.1 GCA_026417195.1 Ignavibacteria bacterium
AATATATACAGCTGGAGCAATCCAGCCAGGCGAATGAATTAGATTATCTTCAGAACAGCAGCACCGTTGATTCTTCCGCTTTCTAATAAGTGTAAATACATTCTCTTCTTTTTGTATCCAAAATACTTTAAGGCAAAGAACTATAAAGGTATCTACGGAAACAACCGTTCGCGAACATGATTGACGCCGTGTCTCTTTTTAATTAAAGATTTGATGATTGTAATCTTAAGCGTGAGGATGATCCGCGCTGGTTAATATTCTTGACTTTAGTAAAAAAATATTGCTATTTTAAAATACTTGCAAGTTTTACAAAAGCTGCGGATAGGAATTTGACTATTACGGGAGTAAATCCCGCAATTGATTATGTACTTTCAAAAAAAATCATAGCAAAACCATGTATATGACTATTAAGAAAGAAGGCAAAACCAAAGACCAGCTGCTGGAATGCCTTGAAAGTCTCAGAAAAAGGTTTCGGGACGAAATCAAAGACTATGATATCAGAATACGCAGGATAAAAGACGGATATAGACTAAGTGTCAAGAAAACTTACTTTTTTAAGACTTATAAGGTTGACGCTTCTATCTACGTTACAGACGGTAGGTTTGAAATTGAATGGGATACCAATGTACCTCCCTCGAAAGTGGAAAAAGCCAAAAATAAGATCAGAAGTATACTGGGTGGCTGTTGACAAGTTACGGACACTATGAAGGTAATTTCAGGAATATATACAGCTGGAGCAATCCGGCCAGGCGAATGAATTAGATTATCTTCAGAACAGCAGCACCGTTGATTCTTCCTTTTCTCAGATCATCCAAGGCTTGATTTGCATCATCAAGGCTGTAGATCTTAATTTCTGTTTTCAGATTAAGCTGTGATATAAGTCTGAAGAATTCCATACCATCCTCTCTTGTAAGATTTGCTACCGAGCGTATCTGACGTTCCTCCCAGAGGATTCTGTATTCAAATTCCGGAATATTGCTCATATGTATTCCTCCGCAGACAACAACTCCGCCTTTATCAATGGCCCTCAAAGCCAGAGGAACGAGTTCCCCGACCGGAGCGAATATTATAGCTGCATCAAGTTTCTCCGGAGGAAGTTCACCTGAATTACCGGCCCATACACAGCCCATTGACAATGCAAATTCCTGTGATGCTGAATCTCCTTTTCTTGTAAATGCAAATACATTTTTCTTCTGCCAAACGGCTACCTGTGTTATTATATGAGCGGCAGCTCCGAAGCCGTAAATTCCGAGATTTTTTACATTCTCGCCACACATTCTGTATGAACGGTATGCAATAAGTCCGGCACACATAAGAGGTGCAGTGTGATAGAAATCATAATTATCCGGTATAGAGAAACAGTATCTGTAATCTGCAACCGTATATTCCGCATAACCTCCGTTTAGTGTATATCCTGTAAACTTTGCAGACTCACACAGATTTTCCCTTCCCGAACTGCAATACCTGCAAACAGAACAGGTATATCCAAGCCAGGGAACACCAACAATATCTCCCTTATTAAGATTTTCCACATTCTTTCCGGTTTTTACAACTTCACCGATAATTTCATGGCCGGGGATGAGCGGCAAATGTGGGTCTGGAAGTTCTCCGTCCACTACGTGAAGGTCTGTTCTGCAGACTCCGCATGCATGAACTTTTATCAGAACCTGCGAGTCTGATATTTCAGGAACAGGTAATTCAGTAAGCTGAAGTCCGCTGCACGGTTTTTGAAGAACCATAGCTTTCATTTCAGTCATATAAGTTTTTCTAACTTTTCAACTGTATCAACAGGTAATTTACAGGAAAAATTCTCACAAACATAGGCTTTTGCTGATGTGAATTCCCTGACCAGTTTCCCTGCAAATGTAATGGAATCTGATTTCGGAGACCTTATCAGGATTTTTCCCGGAATGAATTTCCTGAATACGGCTTTCGTCATTTCATCAGCAACTTTATCACTACCGGTAATTATAATCTGCATTGGTTTATTAAGATAATAATCAAGCGATATTAGCATCTGAGGCATTGCATAGGGAATTTTTTTCATTTTATCTGAAAATGATTCAAGTGATTTGATCGCGATGTCATAAAATTTTTCATCACCTGTGATGTAAGACAATCTGAGCAGATTATATATTGCAACTGAATTTCCTGTAGGTTCCGCTGAGTCGTAATCTTCCTTTGTTCTCACCACGATGTTTTTATTACTATATGTATCAAAAAATCCGTAGTTCCCACTGTCCATAAACTCTTTAATCATTAAATCACTTAGTCTAAGGGCATGGCTAA
>JAOADS010000215.1 GCA_026417195.1 Ignavibacteria bacterium
CCTTTTGAAGAGATTAAAACAACTACAGTGATGGCTGCTGCAAGACTTGAGAAAAAGCTGGATATCCTTAAGAATAAAGCTGATGAAATAAGGAAATCCATAAGCGGAAATCTTGAAACCACAAAGAATCTTTACCCCGACCTTAAAATTGAATCAGCTGACAGCGTTACAGTAAACAGACCTGATCCGAAAATAGGATCCGATCCGGCATTCACTAATGCATTATTTAAACTGTCTAACGGACAGATATCAGAACCTATCAGAACTCAGAGAGGTTATTATATAGTACAGATACGCTCAATTACACCTTTTGATCAGAATTCCTATCAGCAGGAATATGCTAAAATCAGAGACGAACTCATTGCCCAGAAGAAACAAACTATTACTCAGGAGTGGATTAATGATCTGAAAGAAAAAGCGGAGATCGTTGACAACAGGGATAAATTTTACCGTTAATAAATTTTGATCTCTCTTTATAAATATCTCCAAGGAATTTTCCTTTTTATAAACCTATCCTTATTTTGTCAGGAGTTTGATAATTTCGAATTTACGGAAAGATGGAAATTTTCATTAACCATTTTCGGAACCAGAATCTCATCCGCGGAGCTTCAGAATAATATATCTTCACCAATTGCGTTTATCAGAGATGCTTCAATTGAGCTCAGAGGAGGTTACGGATATGGCGCAGAGCTTGAATTTAATCCTAAGATATTGGATGAAGATATCTCAGTATATATTTCATCAGAATTCCTTTATGTTAACGATGATGAACTTATTTTCAGATTACAGCAGGACTCCATTACTCTTGCAGTTGGTATGTCAGAAAAGTTTAACATGTATCCGGTAGAGGCTGGATTGAAATGGAAGCTACCTTTAAATTTACAAAGGTTTAAACTTTACATAGGAGGTGGAGCTGGAATATATCCGGGTAAAAGACAAAGGAGATTAGGATACCTTTATTCAGATAAGATTTCTTCAAAACCCGGCTTCAGTCTTAATATACTCACTGGTGTTGATTTTAATATAAAACCTAATATCTCTCTTAACCTTGAATTAAAATTCCGTGAGGGTTATTTCGAGTCTCAGGATAGATTTAACACTGATATAATCAATGTCAGAGGATATGACTTCTTCATAGAAAATCCGTTTAATTCAAGACTTCTGGCAAGCGGTGTCAGAATTTCGTTAGGTTTGAAATATAGTTTTATAAAATGAAAACACTTCTATTTTTAATAATTTTTTTAACTTTAAATCTGAGGGATACATCCCGAGAAGTTATCATCAGCAAATCCTATGCTGAAGATCATTTCATTGTAAAGCTTAAATTTAATCCTTTTCTGGCTTCTTTAAATTCAAATTTCATATATCAGAAGGTTATCTATGAAATAGCTTCGTGTAATAATATCACTGTTCAAAGGATCAAAAGGATTTTCCCTCCAGATAGAAAAAATCAAACTGATTTATATTTAAAATTTGAACTTGAAACTTATTTTCTGGTTTATACTGATTATCGTTCAGATATTCCTGAAATATGTAGGAAATTTGCGGATAACGACATGGTTGATTTCGCTGAACCTGACTATATTGGCGAAGCAGCCGGAAAAACAAATCCGGTAAAACCTAATGATGAGTTTTTCAAAAGACAATGGGCTTTGTATAATGATGGAACAATAAAAACAACTTCAGGAAAACCGGGTAAAAAAGGAGCTGATATGAACGTACTCAAAGGATGGGAGATAGAAAAAGGAAGCGAAGAAATCATTGTAGCCATTCTGGATTCCGGAGTAAAAACAGATCATCCGGATCTGAAAAATCGTTTATGGGTCAATAAAGATGAAATTAAAAATGGAATTGATGATGACGGAAACGGCTTCGTAGATGACATTTATGGTTATAACTTCGCTTATGACAACTCTAACGTCAGGGATGACGGCGGTCACGGAACAAATATTGCCGGAACCATAGGAGCGGAAACAAACAACACGATTGGATATGCAGGAATTGATCAAAGATGCAAACTGATGATATGTAAAAATCTTGATAATGAAAACACCGGTGAATACTCCTGGTGGGCAGCATCTCTATACTATGCAGCTAATAACGGAGCACGAGTTATAAACATGAGTGAAGGTGGATATGATTTTTCCAGAACTCTCGCAACTGCTGTTAAATTTGCTCAGGAAAAAGGCTGTCTGATTGTAGCAAGTATGATGAATAAAAATAACAGTGACCCATACTATCCTGTAGCATTGCCTGATGTTCTGGCTGTTGGTGCAACAGATAC
>JAOADS010000216.1 GCA_026417195.1 Ignavibacteria bacterium
GGAGAATAAAATCCAGCAGCCTGCTTTTCAGCTTTAGACACCGGCTTTGGCACATCATCGGATTTCTTCTCTTCAACAACTGCTGGTTCTTCTTTTTTAGCTGACTTCTGCGGACTTGAAGTCACAACCTTTGCATTTGATGCATCTGTTTCTATTCTTGCAACTACATCACCTACATTAGCAGTATCACCTTCATTGAATAATATTTCAACCAGAACACCACCTTCAGCAGAAGGAACTTCTGTATCAACTTTGTCAGTGGATATTTCAAATAAAGTCTCATCCTTTGCAACTGTATCCCCCGGTTTTTTATACCACTTCAAAATTCTTCCGTCCATAATGGATTCGCCCATCTTGGGCATAACTATATCAACTAAAGCCATTTTATATCTCCTGAAATTTTCTGAATTTTCTGTAATTTTTTACAAAATTATGTATAATTTAAAGAAGTTGCAATTCAGGATAAACTCACCAAAGAGAAGCTAATCACCTGACCAGAACCATCTTTCTTGAATCAATAAATCTTCCGTCAGCTTCCATAGTGCAGAAATAAATTCCGCTTGCAAGACCTGAAGCATCAAAATCAACAAAATCTTCAAGCATAGGGTAACGAAGTTCATCAATGATTATTTTCACAAGCCTGCCAGTTATATCATAAACACTGATTTTTATTCTCGCAGACCTTGGAACATTGAAGACAATTCTCGTAACAGGATTAAAAGGATTAGGATAATTTTTCACCAAGGAAAACTCCCCTGGAACTGTAACATAATCCGGACCATCTGAAAACCTGAACTTGAGACTCCAGGCAAGTAAATTGCCTTTATCGCCAATTCCGTTGTCAACAAGTCTTAATTTCCAGACTCCTGAAGCACTCTCACCATCAAATAGCCATAACCTGTCTATTGGTTTGAATACACCCGTAAACGGAGCACGGGCAAGAGAACTGTCAATTGCTATCTGAGCTTCATCATCAAACTCAGTATTTATGAAATTCCTTCCGCTGTCTCCAACTCCGCCGGCAAGTGTAATTTCGGTCCCTGAGGGAGAAATTAAACTGAATATAAGATCAGCATCGTAGGTATGTTCTATATTCACAAGACAATTAACATCAAGTACAATTTTATCAATAGCCACATTTAATATTGAAAAAGTATCTCTGAATGAATTAATCGGAATAGGAACATTGTTGCTGGTAAGTATGGTATCATATGTTCTGGTATTCCTGACAAACATAAACCTCTCAGGCGGTATCTTACCCGGAGGATTATATCCCTTTCCGCCGGGTGGATATGTAGTTACATTCGGTACATTACTAACGTCCTGAGCTGCTATGTAATAATAAAATCCTTCAGACAGAGGTATAACCGGAAATGTAAATCTGTATCTGTCCTGAGAAATTTTAACACCAGTTATTATCTGTAAATCATTCCGCTGAATAGTATGATAATATATCCGGGGAGAATTCACACCGGTAGCTATTCCAGATAAGTCATATATATCAGCTTCAAGAGTAATCACAGAAGAAAAAATACCTGACTCAGGCGGGTAGATTTTTATAACCGGTGGTATCTGCTCATAAACTTCTGAAGGACCGGCTGGCGTCATATCAAGTGCAGCTTTAGCATCTATTGCACCATATCCCATTTCATTATTCCACCATCCGTTTTCCTTTAAGATGTTATAGCTGTAATTGCCTACTTTCCTTGCGGAGCGTTCAATAATCATTTTCACCGAGTCACCTGATAAGTTTATGTTCTTTGATATAATCAGAGCACCAACACCTGCAGCAAGAGGTGAAGCTGCAGAAGTCCCGTTCCCACATATACACCAGCCCCCGAGCAGAGTTGTGGTACCTATAAATGTAGTGGGAGCAACTACGGAAAGTCCTTCTCCGTAACACGCCCCCCAGTTCTGAGTTCCGCCAATGTTGTCACAGCTGGTTGTACTTTTCCTCTGATTGCAGGGACTCAAACCTCCTACCCCGATAACTTCTGGCATAGAAGCCGGATATATGACTTCCTCTACATTAGAGTTTCCACTACCGCCGAATACAACAGTACCTCTGCCGCTTCTGCCATATTTTACAGCATCCCGTATTGCATTTGTAATTAAAGGAGAAGGAACGCCACCTCCCCAGCTGCAATTTATCACAGAAGCACCTCTCGTCCATGACCATTGCAAACCTTTGGCAAGTATCAGATCAGTCGTATATGCACCGGGATACGGTCCGAAAACC
>JAOADS010000217.1 GCA_026417195.1 Ignavibacteria bacterium
AGATGTGTATAAGAGACAGACTGCAAACAATCAGATAGCAATAACAAACGGAGAGCTTACATTACTGAACAGGGGAGGACTTAATGAAGTTATACATAATAACGGTAATACGGTTTATCAGATGCCGGTAAATCATCAGTCCGGTGTTACAGAAAGTAAAGGTCCGGCACCTGTTAATTCTTCAGGTTCAGGGAATAACGGTATGGTTGATATGTCTCTTGCAGGGCCGGTAACAATAAATGAAGAGCCGGTCTTACAGAATCCTCCCAAGCCGGAGTCAGAAACAGATGATCCGGAATATACAAACGGTATGGTTATTTACGGAATATATAACGATGCAACAGCGGCACAGAACTATTATTATAACTCAGTCTATGTAGGCGGTTCAGCAAGCAGCGGAACAGCTAATTCATATACTTTCCGTAAAACTTCCCCTACGCATGTATTAAGAAACAACCTCTTTGTTAATGCAAGGGTAAATACAGGCACTGCAACGGGTAAGCATTACGTAATGTATTCAGTTTCAACAGTTGCAGGCTCTCTGAATACAAACTATAATACTTACATCGGTTCTGATGCAACAACAATAGGTCTCTGGGGATCGACTGATCAGACAATAGCACAGTGGCGGACTTCAATCGCCTCCGGTCCGGGTCAGGACAAGCAGACATGGAGCACTGTAACAAGCTCATTCAACGTATCAAATTTATTTGTTGATATAACAAACGGAAACCTTAACATACAGGCAGGTAATCAGGAAGCCTGGATTATAAACGGGAAGGGAATTCCTGTTACAGGTTTCGGAACTGATTATAACGGTAATTCCCGTTCAACAACAATATCCGGCGGAGTAACAGATATCGGTTCACATGAAGTTGCAGTAAACCATGTAACCAATCCTCCGCCTATCGCATCGTTTGATTTCGCACCGGGTTCAGGAGTAACTTCAACATATTCTTTATGGTCAAGAAATCTTGCAGTAGTTTACTGGGGGACCGGAGGCGGTTCATATCCTTCAGCGCTTAATGTAAGATATTATTCAGGTGTTAACCCGCCCGGCACTATGGGAGGCGGATATTCAAATTCATACTGGGATATGACACCTGTAGGTTCGCTTTCAGGAACAGATTATAACATATTACTTCTTTTTGGCGATAATGAAGTATATACAATTTCCACGCCGGCTACAAATACTGTGCTTGCAAAGTATGACGGAACATGGGAAGTATTCCCTCCGGGTTCAGGACCGTGGCAGTCACTTCTGACTTACAACACAGCTAATCAGATTTATAACGTACAGACTAACGGATTATATACCTTCTCACAATTTGCACTTACAGACAATACAAATCCGCTGCCTGTGATAATCTCACGGTTTGATGTAAACGTTCACCAGCGTGATGCAAATCTTATCTGGGTTACGGAGCGTGAGATTAACAATAAAGGCTTTGCAATAGAACGCAGGATAAAGACCGGCGATAATGCCTACAGTCAGTGGAAGGAGATAGCATTTGTGAACGGACACGGCACAACAAATGAACAGAAGGTCTATAAATATGAAGACAGGAAGCTTAATTCCGGAGTTTACCAGTATCGCCTGAAACAGGTAGATTACAACGGTAACTTTGAATATTATGAAAGGCCGCCGGAGGTAGCAGATGTTGTGATAGGTAAACCTGTAGCATTTGATTTAGGACAGAACTATCCGAATCCTTCAAATCCGAAGAGCAAGATAGACTTTGCCCTTCCGTTTGATGCAAAGGTAACGATAAAGATATACGATATACTTGGCAGGGAAGTGGCAACGATGGTAGATGCTAATCTCACAGCAGATTACTACACGATAGAATTTGACGGTTCAAATCTTGCATCAGGGACATATTTCTACAGGATAGTTGCTGATAACGGCAGAGAGAAACTGACAAAGACAATGAAGATGGTGCTTGTGAAGTAAAAGTAAAAGAATGCTTTTACATATTTCCTCTTGAAAAACTGAGAAACTGGAGGCAGGGTAACTCTGCCTCCGGGCTCAGTTTAAGAAATGAGGAAATTTTTTTTCATAAACTCTTTAAGAGGTTTATAAGAAATGAAAAAATTAATTACTCTTTTATCTATCATCACCCTTCCTATTTTTTCCGGCACATTCAGTCCAACGGTTCAGGGTTTTGAATCAAACCTCGGACAGCTCGGAGATAC
>JAOADS010000218.1 GCA_026417195.1 Ignavibacteria bacterium
GAATTTCCTTGGCGGGAGACTTTATGATGATGATTTCTGTTTAAATCATACTGGCGAGCTGAAAATATGTACAAACTCTGTTGACTGTTCAATCCGTTCACTGTGGCAGATGATACAGACATCTGTTGACGAAACCTTAAAAGGGTTAACTTTAAAACATCTTATAACTGATAACCTTTCATATTTTCAGATTGCAGAAAACAAAGGGAAGCTTAATTTTTAAATTTTAAAAAATAATAATATATGCAAAGAACACTTGCTATTTTAAAACCAGACTGTCTTGAAAAAAGAATTCAAGGGAAAGTTATTCAGCACATACTTGATGCAGGTTTTGAAATCAGAGGTATGAAACTTTTAAGATTATCAAGAGAATCGGCCGGCAGGTTTTATGAAATTCATAAGGAAAAACCTTTCTATAATGACCTTATTGATTATATGACTTCAGGTCCGGTGATTCCCATTTGTCTTGAAAAGGAAAATGCAGTTGCAGATTTCAGAAAACTGATAGGTGCTACAAATCCGGCAAATGCAGAGGACGGAACCATAAGGAAACTATATGCTGAGTCAATTGAAAGGAACATAGTTCACGGTTCAGATTCACCTGAAAATGCCGTTAAGGAAATTTCTCATTTCTTCACTGACGGAGATTTTATATAATTGTATTACAATATTTCCGGTAGCTTTAATTAAAATAATAAAATTCTATTTAACTTTATAAAGGAAATAACATGAAAGACGGAAAATGTGTAAAATGCGGCTCACAGGTTTATTTTAAGCCGGACGGAATCAATCTTGGCGGCGAGGGTACAATATATGTATATACAGGCTGGATTACATCACCAAGCTCCTCTATTGCATATGTTTGCGCAACCTGCGGTTACTTTGAGATATATATTTCGGACCAAAACAAGTTGCAGGAAGTTGCAATGAAATGGGAAAAAGTATAGTCACTTCAAATCCAGCCTTCAAGTTAAGGGCTCAGTCAGCTTCCAAGGTAACGAATATATTCAACCATAATACATCTGTTCTGAACTACATGTATTCCGGAATTTTCAAGTAAGCTTGCGGCCTCATCATTTCTTATGCCCAGCTGAAACCAAACATATTTAGGTAACTTATTCATAGACAGAATTTCTTCAGCATGTTGAAGGAGGTATTCCGGTTTCCTGAAAATATTCACTATATCCACTGGTTCTCCGATTTCGCTGACAGTAGAGTAAACATCTTCATCCAGAATTTCTGAACCGGTATATTTAGGATTCACAGGAAAGATTTTATAGCCATTTGATTGCATGTAATGTGGAATCTTATATGCTGCCGAAGATTCGTCTGGTTTAATTCCTATAACAGCAATGCTGTGAGATTTAGTTAATAATTCTTTAATCAGATCACTCATTTTAAAAAGTAAACTAATCTGAAAATTAAATAAATTCACTATATAAATTAATTAGCAGTCCGGAAGGTTTAAAAACTCCTTATCTCTATCAGGCAAAAAAGAAATTGAATTGAAGCATGCATTTATTTGAACTAATTTTGACAAACAGTGTCACAGGATCTTATATATCTTGACAATGCTTCAACTACTCCGGTTGATCCGGAAGTAAAGGATGCTATGTTACCATGGTTAGGTGAAAAATTCGGCAATCCTTCATCTCTTCACTCATTGGGCAGGGAGGCAAAAGTAATGATAGAAGATACAAGAGATATGATTGCAGAATTTCTGAAAATCAGACCATCAGAACTTTTTTTTACGTCCGGAGGAACTGAGTCAAATAATTTTGCTCTGATAGGAACTGCAATGAGTTTTCTCGGAAAAAAGAAAAAGATAATTTCATCTCCTGTTGAACATTCATCGGTTCTGGAAACACTAAAGTTCCTGAATAAGAAATACGGATTTGAGATAATTTATACCGGTGTTACTAAATCCGGTGAAGCGGTAATAGATAAAAACCAGACTGATGAAGATGTATGCATTATCTGTATAATGCACGTGAATAACGAACTTGGGACTGTCAGTAACATTAGGTCAGTAAGGGAGAATGTTCCCGAAAATATTCTTATTCATTCAGACTGTGTTCAGAGTCTTGGAAAAATAGAACTGAATTTATCTGAGCTTGGCTGTTCAACGGCTTCATTTTCTGCGCATAAGATTTACGGACCTAAAGGCATAGGAGCAATCTATGTCAAAAAAAATACTCCTTTGGAAACATTCATTC
>JAOADS010000219.1 GCA_026417195.1 Ignavibacteria bacterium
CCATGCTGCTATGTTTGAAACAGTTGTACCGCCGGCATTTGTAAACTCGCCTGCAGCTATCAGTAAATTTCCGAAAACCTGAACGGAATGAACGGTTCCGTTTGTGCCGGTACTTAAAGCGTTCCAGGATTGCGAATTAAGATTAGATGTGAATAAAACCGAAAACAGCAAAAATCCAACAATTGAATAAATTGCTTTCATTTTACCTCCGTTTTACTTATTTCAAATATAATGAACAATCAAGGGTTTAACAATGAAATTTTGTAAAGTAAGTGTTTTACAAAACAAAAAATCCCCGCCTTATGCAGGACGGGGATGTAAGGAGGATAAAATTTTTACTTACCTCACCAGCACCATCTTTTTAGCATCAATAAAGCTACCAGCTTCTATTCTGTAAAAATAAACTCCCGAGGCATAGTTCAGAGCATTCCATTCTGCTTCATATACACCAGCTTTTCTGTATTCATTGTTCACAAGTTTAGTAACTTCTCTTCCAAGTATGTCATAAATCGTAATAGTTACATTAATGTCTTTCGGAAGTTCGTATTTAATCTTAGTAACCGGATTAAACGGATTAGGATAGTTCTGATGTAACTGGAAACGTTTCGGCAGAGAGTTATCTTTAATATTGCCCTGAGGTTTTATGTTATTTATTATTCTGATATCCTCCTTGATTTTCTCAAATAAATCAACCCTGTTTAAAGGATTAAGGTATGTAACCCTTGACTGAATAAGATTATCCTTTTTTCTGTCAAATTCCCTTGCAACAGCATCACGTGAAGACTCATTATCCCGATTACTTTCTGTTATTTTGTTTCTGTGCTGTTTCTGGTCTTCATATATTTCTTTTGCAGTCAGGTGAGGCGGTTTCCTGTCTGATGATGGTTCAGTCTCCTGAGACTCACCACCACCTGATCCTCCCTGTTGCTGAGCAATTATAGCAGCAGCTCTGTCCCAGCTTGCCTTTAGTCTTGACATTGCATTGGGATGATTGTTCATAATGTTCTCATAACCTGAAATAGCCTGTGAATACTGCCTCTGCATAACAAGACACATAAGAAAATAACCGTATATCCTGTCTGATACAGAGAAAATCCCCTGATATTGCTGAAGTTTGTCCTCAAGATATGTTCTTAACTCACCAAAAAGCTGATTCCTTATGCTTTGATTTCCTGTAGAGTCCGTAAGTTTATAATTTATGAACAAATCATTCAGAGCAGAATAAAGATATTTGCTTGAATCAAACTGATTAACAAGAGACTTGAGATTATCTATAGCAAGGTGATAGTTTCTCTGATTTTTATGATTCCTGGCAGCAATATACAATGCCAGATCAGGCGGAACAGAAGCACCACCCGGACTGGAAGTAACAGGAATGGAATCATATATACCGTTTCCTAAATCTATTACCTGATAATAAAGCAGATAATTATCAAGTTCTTCTGTCGGAATACACTCATTTATCGGAAGATAGATGACATCAATATTCTGTCCACCCTGGGTAATTTTGAAGTTCGGTCCCTGATTCCAGTCATTATACCTTGTGTAATAAGCCCTTCCGAATGATTCTTCAATATCCCCGAAGATATTAAAATTATTATTATTCAGAACAAAACAGTTCCTGCCGCGATCTGTAGCAGGGAAAGAGCCATATGTAAAGGTGATATTCTGAGCAACAGATGAGTTATTCATATTAATCTCATTAAAACCACCAAGCCAGATATATTCTCCGTTTACTATAAGAGGCTCAAGCCTGCAATAACTGTTTACATCAAGTTCCAAATTGGAGTTTACATTCCCTGAGAAATAATTACCGTAGAGATCAAGATTGCATTCAATAAGCGTAACATTTTTAGTGAACTGATTTGTTGAAAATGTATTATTGGTAAATCTGCCGGTAATTCTGGAAGCACTTATACCTATACCACTGGCATCAGAAGTTCTGACGAAAGTATTATTGTAAATATAAAACGGAGTTATACCTGCAAGGTTGCAGTTAAAGAATAGATGAGTTACGCCGTCTGTGAAAGTGTTATTTAGAACTGTAACAGTAGGGAAGGGGGCATCGCCGGAACCTGCTGGTCCGCCTGTCGGTGAGAAGTAATACTCAAGCTGAATCCCATATGCCATAGGTGAGCCGGTCATGTTGAAC
>JAOADS010000220.1 GCA_026417195.1 Ignavibacteria bacterium
TCACTCCCAGATGATAAGACCTTTCCGTTCAGAGACTGAACGTTATGGTGAGTATTCAAAAGTCGGTGAATTTGTTTACGATCATCCATTTCTCTGGGGCTCAAAACGTACCGGACCTGATCTTCACAGAATAGGCAAGAAGTATCCGGATATCTGGCATTACCTTCATATGTATGATCCGCAGCAGATCTCTCCGGGCTCGGTTATGCCTGCATATCCGTGGCTTAATGATAATGATATGGATATATCTTCAATAGAAAAAAAGATTTCAGTTATGCGGTCTCTGGGAGTTCCTTATCCGCCGGGTTATGAGTCTCAGGCAAGGAACGATATGACCAGACAGGCTGAAGAAATAGCATCCGGTTTGCAGAAGCAGGGAGCAAATGTAACTCCACAAAAGGAAATCATAGCTCTTATAGCTTATCTGCAGAGATTAGGTACTGATATAAAAGCTGATCAGAGAACAGAAAGAGAGGTAAGGTAAATGTATAAAAAGGTTCTTGAAAATATAAATGGCGTTGAGATCTTTCCGGTTTTTGTTCTCATTTTGTTTTTTGTTTTCTTTGTTTTTGTTTTGGTCTGGATCATCAGACTTAAAAAACCGTTTCTTGAGAAAATGTCTGATTTACCGCTTAGTGATGTATTAATTGTAAACAGAAAGGAGAAAGATAAATGAGAAACTTCAGATTAGTAACATTTTATTTGTTAATGTCTCATCTCAGTTATTTAAATGCTCAGACTTCTTCGGGGTCGGATACATACAATTACATCGCAGGCGGATTAGTTTTTCTTCTTGTGTTACTTATGTTTATACTCCTGTTTGTATTCTCATCTTCTAAATATATATATGACTATTCTGTAAAACAAAAGAGGTCTTCACTCATAAGAAAAATATTGTTTATTCTGAACAGGGGAGTTCCGGTTGAAAGGGAAGAGGACATAATGTTTAGTCACGCATTTGATACTAATATCAGGGAACTTGACAATAAAATTCCGCCATGGTTTAATATGTTGTTTTACGGTACTATAATCTGGGCTGCATTTTATATGCTGGGATATCACGTACTGGGTTCAGGAAATGTTATGCTGGATGAATATGCAGAAGAAATAAGAATTGCAAATGAGAAAAGGGAAGAACTAATCAGGACAGGTGCATTAATAAATGAGAATACAGTTACTTTACTTACAGATGAAGGGTCTTTATCCGCAGGTAAAAAAATTTATGATGTTAATTGTGTTCCCTGCCATGGTCCTGACGGAGGGGGAATTGTAGGCCCCAATCTGACTGATGATTACTGGGTTCACGGAGGAGGTGTAAAGAACGTATTCAGAATAATAAGGGAAGGAGTTCCGGCAAAAGGTATGATTTCCTGGAAAACCATGCTTAACCCTAAGCAGATTCAGGAGGTTTCAAGTTATGTTTTAAGTCTTAAAGGCAAGGCGCCGGGAGGAAAAGGACCTGAGGGACAATTCTGGACTGATACAATTAAAACTAATTTAAAAACTGATAGCTTGAAAACAGATACACTTAAGCCAAAATAATTTTCATAAACTTAAAAAAATAACAGCCATGAAAAAGAAAATTTTAATTATCGCTGTGCTGTTTAATTGTTACATTTTTGCATGTCCATATTGCAATGCAAAATTTTATGAAGAGCTTTTTACAACCAGAAGCGGATCACTTTTAAGCGAAGAACTGATAAAAAGTATCAATAATCAAAAGTCAGGTAAAAATACAGAACAGAATATAAGCTTACCAAAATCTCCTGTAATTCCTGCAGAGAAACAAGTTTCTTCAACGGAGTTTATTGAAATTATTGAACGAGATAACAGATTACCTATTCCACCTACAAGCTACGTTAATCAGAATTCAACACCAGATAAAAAAGTTACGATAGAATTATCTGAGGGCGAGGTTTACATAGGTAATGGTGTACTTTATAAAGGTTTTACAACAAATAATAATATACCCGGTCCGACGATTATACTTGATGAAGGAGATATTGTTTTAACAGGTGATGAGTTGTCTAAATTAAGTGACGAAGAAATAGATGCGAGAATAGGTAAGATAAAAATAATAGCTCGAGCTCTGCCAATACATAAACCTGTCTCTTATACACATCTCC
>JAOADS010000221.1 GCA_026417195.1 Ignavibacteria bacterium
AGATGTGTATAAGAGACAGGTTTTGTATGGTTCAGCTATTTTTCCCGGATCTTTTCTCCAGTAATGAGGATAATCAGCATCTGATCTCGTATATTGTAAAGTGATTTCAAGATCTCTGTTTCTTAAAACATCATACATGAATTTGCCCATAGTACTTATGAATTTATAAGCTGTCTGCTCAGCATGTCCGTCATTACTCCTGTAACTCAGGTTTAAAAGATATGCAAATTTTCCGATTGTATTGCTGCTGGTGAGGTCTGCACTTGAAAATTTAAGTAACCTGTCTGTCCATTTGAGACTGTCATTTAGTTTTTCATAGAAACCTGCACTTAAATTCACAGAAGTGTGAGCCTTATATGTAGGTTTTTTAGTTATTACATTAATTACTCCGCCAATTGCATTTGAACCGTAAAGAGAAGAAAATGCACCCTTTACAACTTCAGTTCTTTCTATTACCGACACCGGGATCAATGACCAGAGTGCACCTTTTGAGTCACCAGTAAGGGAAGGTCTTCCGTCAACTAGCAGCAGAACACGGTTACCTATTCCTCCGCCCGCTACGTCTGATGAACCTCTTATAGAAAGCGACTGAACATTTATACCGCTTGACCTGAAAACTGTGATTCCCTGAACATTATTCAGAACTTCATCAAATGTGAAATTATTTCCTGAGCGGATTTTATCCTTACTTATAATGTTTACTGATGAGGGGGTTTGTTTAAGCGTTAATTCAGTTCTTGATGCAGTTATGTTTATATCCTCGGTTACAATCTCAGAAGGTTTTATTTTAAGATTAAGGTAATTTATACCGGATGTAAGATTGATTAATGTATCAAGTTCATCATATCCGAGACGGCTTACCTTTAATGTAAATGAATTCGTATTCAGATTAGTGAATCTGTATTTGCCAGACAGATCAGTTACTTCGGTGAATATTTCTTTTTCAGATAGCAAGGTGAGCCGGACGTTACTTAACGGCTCACCGCTACTGAAGTCATTTACAGTACCTTCCAGAGTCTGAGAGCAGGAGATACAACATATTAAAATAAATAATATGTTTACCCTTATAAGCAATATCAGAACCTGATTATTTTTCTAGCAGTGTCAAGATATGCTACGGGATTGATGTTTGCTACTCCGTTGTTATTTTCAATTGTGACGGGAGTTGGATTACACATCAGGCTTGGAGGATTACAATTATACAATCCAAGTACGTAGTTTGCACCCGGACCGTAAGGTATCTTAGTCCAACCTATTACAAGATAGTATGTTCCGTTGTTTAAACCGGCAAGTTTGTAATTAGCTTTATAGGGAGGTCCTGTAATTTCAAGTGAATCAAGAGCTGAATACTGTGATGTCGGAGGCCAGTTTGTGAATGCAAGTATGCTGTAATAACCTCCACTGGGTACTATTCCCGAATCAAGGAAATTAACGGTTCCGTTAATTGAGTTGGGATCAGGTCCTGCAGGTGGATTACCCGGATTGTTTACCGTATCGCTTCCGCAGCTGAATAAAAATACTAAAATAAAAACAGAAATTGTTAAAATAAAAGTTTTCATGTGATTTATTTTTTGTTTATTTGTGATAAATGTTTTTTTTAAAAATAACATTAAAACTTGTTTTTATTCCATGACCTTAATCATGTTGCAATTATCTCATATGTTCTGAAATCAGAGCTCATCGGAGGTTCTTCTCCTTTTTCCTTTGCCTTCCTTATGTCTTCAAAACCTCTCTGATGCCCTTCAATAAATTCAGGTGATTTTGTCCAGTTTCTGAAACTTTCTTCGGAGTCCCAGTGACTTACAATCAGATAATTATCATTTTCTTTTGTGGGTTTTAAAACCTCCATATATTTAAATCCGGGCATTCTGTCAATAGCATGAGCTCTGGTAGAAAATAACTGTTCAAAACGTTCTCTGTAATGAGGCTTACAATTTATGTAATTGATAGCTACAAATGTTTTTTTGTTCTCCATAATAGTATTTTTAAATTTATCAGAGAACAAACATAATAAAATATATAGGACTAAACAAGTCCTATATCAGTACTGAATTATGTTTCTAA
>JAOADS010000021.1 GCA_026417195.1 Ignavibacteria bacterium
TGTGAAGTGATGAAAGCAAAAGATAAAGAAAGGATAATCATAACAATTAATGTAATTGTTATACTGATTTACTTCGCGGGGATGATTTATTTTTCCGGACTTGTGTGGTAGGTGTGACAATGATTGTCCGGGATTTCCGTGAAAGAATTGGAGGTCTCAGAATGACAATGGAATCAGAAAACGAGATACCCGCTTTCGCGGGCATGACAATGTAACCTGTCATTCCCGAGAATGCGCGGATCTAACAGTTGTAATGATCTTTTGTTCTTCTTTTGCCTGCCCAAAAGAAGAACCAAGAAAACGGCACCCGATGAAAAACAGCTTGTTCAAAACCTCGCTTGCTAAAAATCCGGAAACTCGCCACGATGTAATCGTGGCTCAGACAGTCCGGATTTTCTTAACGCAAGCTCCGTTTTTCACTTAACGGCTGTTTTTCATATGGGATTAAGAGGATTAGTAGTTCAGATTCTTTTTTTATAATAACCGTTATCACTTCTTTTTATATTCAATGTCATTCCGGATCTAAAAAATCAGATGCCCGCTTTTGCGGGTATGACAGTGTAAGTTTGATTGGTAACGTTCGTTTTGTTGTCAGTTTTTTCACTTAAAGAATAGGAGGGCTCAGAATGACAATGGATGATAAGACTGCGGCGGATATGGGAATATAGATTTTAGCTGAACTTAAGATGTTTCCTTATCGAGAAGGCACTGCCGATTACACCGAGTAGTGAGCCGAAAACAATGAGCAATATGATAAATTTAGTATCTACTACAGAAAAACTGAAATCAGTATTTGTATATGTTGAGTAAAAATAACTGAGAAAAAGATGGAGGATCAGAACTGCAAGCAGACTTCCCGTGAAACCCTGAAACAATCCCTCCATAATGAAAGGAGTTCGTATAGTTTCTTTTGAGGCGCCTATAAGTTTCATTATGTTTATGGTTTCTTTTTTTGCTTCGATCATCAGTCTTATTGTATTACCTGCAAGGAAAACAGATGAGAATGCAATTACAACAAGAAGACTAAGATTGAGAAATACAAGAGAACGGGCATTTCTTTCTATTATCTCAAGATTCTTATGGGCATAAACTATATCATCTATACCTCTGAGTTTCTGAATTTCCGATTTTATTTTCTCTATCCTGTCAATAGTTTTATATTCGTCATAAAGACTGATTTTAAGAGAAGCAGGCAGGGGATTGTAATCAAAAACGTCCAGGATATCCTCACCGAAGTCTTCCGCAAAAAATTTAGCAGCATCTTCTTTTGAAATATATGTTACATTTTTTACTCCGCCTATTGTTTTTATCTCAGAAATTAGTCTGCTGATATCGCCTTGCGAGAGACCATCTGTCAGGTATGCATCTATTTCAACCTTATCTCTTATAAGTTTTAGTAACTTGACAGAATTAATAGAAATAGTCAGATATATTCCAAGCAACAAAACAGCAATAGCGATTACTATAACTGAAGTGAATACCGCTGATTTAGCTGTTTTAAGGTATCTTATAAATTCTCTGAAATAGTATGAAGGATTCATTTTATCTGGTAAGGATCATTTTAGATGAGGTAAGAGTTTCAGGTGATTCAAGTGTAATAAAATATACTCCTGATGCAAGGTTTTCTCCGTTGAACCTATATGAATGTTCCCCTGAGTCGAAAAAAATGTTTTCAAATAACGTTCTTACTAATCTGCCGTTTATGTCATATATTTTCATTGAGAGTTTGCTTCTTTCCGGAGTTTCAAAAACAATAGTCGTTGAAGGGTTAAACGGGTTGGGACTTACATATCTTATTCCAAATGATGCGGGCACCTGAACGAAGTTTTCCTTAATAAACGTGATTCCACCGTTTGTTGTTTTAAGGACTATGTTTGTGCCTATTATGTATCCTACTGTATCGTTAACAAAGTCTATAGACCAGAGTTCAAGTGTTGTTCCTGAAGGCTGTATGAGCCAGTTAATTCCACCGTTTGTGGTTTTTATTATTTTCCCAGACTGACCAACTGCAAAGGCAGTCATAGAGTTTAAAACATAGCAATCCCTGAGATATCTGTTATCATTGCTTGTCTGGAGAAACCAGTTAGTTCCTCCATTGGATGTTTTTATTATCGTTTCGCCTCCAATGTAACCGGCTACAGCCCAGCCGGTATTATGATCTGCAAAGTGAACTGAATAAAGCGGAGTTGAAGCTGGTGTCGGCTGATGTATCCAGTTAGTTCCTCCGTTAATACTTTTTATAATTTTTGGTGAACTTGGCCCTCCTACGCACCAGCCGGTGTTTTCATCTATAAAAAATATCGAGAACATTTTGTTTGGAAGTCCGCTTGGAACTGATATCCATTTAATTCCTCCGTTTGTGGTTTTTAAAATTACCTCATTGGTGAAATCTCCTCCGCATATCCAGCCAGTATTTTCATTTATAAAGAAAACATCGTTCAGCCTGTCAGGGACTCCGGAGGACTGAGTAAAGAAGTTAGAACCTCCGTTTGTAGTTTTGATTATAGAGCCCGGATATCCGACAATCCAGCCGGTAAAGTTATTTATGAAAAATATACCTGTAAGGTTACCTGAAGTGATTGATGACCAGTTGTATCCGCCATTGGTTGTTTTTCTTGTAATTCCGTTATCTGTTGAATAACCTGTATTCTCACTTGGGAAGTGGACAGCTGTGTTTCCCTGATTGGAGATTATCATCCACTGAGAGTTACTTGGAAACTGAGTAATAAGAAAAGATAAAACAAAAGCAAACTTTCTTATTTGACGTTCCATCCGAGATATTTCGTGTGTTTAAGTATGATCCAGCCGGCTAATAACGCAATTAAGACGTAAATCAAAGCTGACAGATATTGTCCAAAGATTAATTTTCCGATGCCAAATAAAAATGAGTAAACCATAATTATTCCGCATATCCAGTCAGCAAGGAGTATTATATATCCTTTGTCAGCTGTTACGTCAGTTATTTTCTCTGAGAATTTCTTCCAGCCCCAGCCTCCGGGATGTACTTTCCTGTAGAATTCCGTGAGTTTTATCTCGTCAACCGGTTTGGTGAGAAAGGTTGCCGCTAGCCAGCTTATTGTTGTAACAGGTACAATTACGAACAGTGTATCCGGGAATTTAATCTCAAATTTTCCAAAATAAAGAAATCCGTAAACAATGAACGGTGTGAATGTAGCAACTATTTCTGATATTGCATTAATTCTCCACCAGTACCATCTTAAAATTAAAACCAGTCCAAGCCCTGCACCACATTCTAAAACGAATGCCCATACACCGGATATTGTAGTCATGATTCCGGTGATCGCTACGGATATAAACATAAAAACAATTGTCATAATCCTTGATACGAGAACGTATGATTTTTCAGTTTCACCTGTTGATATGAATCTCCTGTAGAAATCATTTACGAAATAAGATGTCCCCCAGTTAAGGTGAGTAGAAATTGTTGACATGTATGCTCCGAAGAATGCTGCAAGCAGAAGTCCTTTAAGTCCGGGTGGCAGAAAGTCATTCATAGCTTTTACGAATCCCAGTTCCTTTTCGTCTGCTGATAGCCCGGGGTAAAGCACCAGTGCGCATAGACCTACAATGATCCAGGGCCAGGGGCGAATACAGTAGTGGGCTACCTGAAAGAATAATGTTGCAAGCAGTGAGTTTTTTTCATCTTTGGCGGACATTATTCTCTGAGCTATATAGCCGCCGCCGCCCGGTTCCGCACCCGGATACCAGCTTGCCCACCACTGAATTCCCACGAAAGCCAGAAATGATGAAACGCTTAACATCAGAATTCCCGAAGTTTCAGAGACTGAGCTTCCAGCTATCTCAGGAGTAAATTTTAAAGCCCAGTCCGGAAGTTTTGATTCAAGTCCGCTTATTCCTCCTATCTGAGGTGAGTTTACTACTATGACTGCAAGCACTATACATCCTGTCATTGCAAGTATAAACTGAAATGCATCTGTTACTGCGATTCCCCATAAACCAGACAAAGCTGAATAAAATGCAGTAATCAACATTGCAAGACCTAAAAACCAGATTACATTATTCTCGTTTACATATTCAGGGAACATACCAAGCAGGATTTTCCCCATAGCGAGATTAACCCATCCCATAATAATGCAATTCATAAATATCCCTAAATATATTGCTTTAAAACCTCTCAGGAAGGATGCAGCTTTGCCAGAGTATCTCATTTCTATAAATTCAATGTCTGTTAATATACCGGCTCTTCTCCAGAGTTTTGCAAAGAAGAAGACAGTTAACATACCTCCAATAAGCATGTTCCACCAGATCCAGTTTCCAGCTATACCGTTTTTACCAACCAGCCCGGCTACTGCAAGCGGAGTGTCTGCAGCAAATGTAGTTGCGACCATGGATAAACCGGCAAGCCACCACGGGAGTTTCCTTCCGGAGAGGAAGTAGTTTTCTATATTTCCACCGGCTCTCCTGAAGAAATATAAACCTATAGTTATGCTTAATGAGAAATATAATCCAATGATAATCCAGTCTAATAAGTTCATCAAGATTTAATATGTTTAATGAAAACAAAGATATAATAAAGCGATTATAATAGCAATTTTAAAAAAGTTGAGTTAAAGCTTAAATGAAAATTAAGCATTGATGACTGCATATGTATTAATTTTTTCCATTTACATACTGTTAATTATGAATTAAATTGAGTTAAATCACTGCACATCAATGAAAATTTTATCAGGATTTATTCTTTTAACCGTTCTTTTGACCGACATATCTCTTGGTCAGCAAACCAGAGAGAAGCAATTCTTTAATTACGATATTCTTAATTTCTATTCTGACGAAGGCACTAATTCCCGTATTGATGTCTATATTTCAGTACCTCTTATGAATTTAGAGTTTAAACGTTCGAAGAGCGATAAATCGAGTTATATCTCAAAACTTGATATTAATATAGATATCTTCGATGATAAAGGCCAGAAGGTATTCAGTAATGTTTCCAAAGAGGAGGTAATTACCAAAACGGTGAAACAGGAATATCTTTCCGTGAGTTCACAGTTGTTCACCAAAAATATTTTTCTTAAGCCGGGTAAGTATAAGTTTGACATATCATTATTTGAGCTATCCACCAAGAAAAAATATGAAGAGTCACGTTCAGTTGATGTGGAAGATTTCAGGGCAAATCCTTTATCCATAAGTGATGTGATGATAGTTTCGAAAATGTCTCTTGAAGGTTCAAAGAGAACAATAACCCCTGAACCTTCAAGAAATACCGGCGGGCTGGATACTTTTTATTTATTCTGCTATGTTTACAACTTTTCGGGCGATAAACAGATAACTGTTGACATATCAATTTTAAATCCGGAAAGCAATGAGATATTTTCAAAAAGAGAAATGATAAATTCCTCAGGGAATTTACAGAATCAGATTTTTGTTACTGTTCCGGCAAATGACTTCCCTTACGGAAAGTTTACAATAGACCTTAAAGCATCAGGTGAAAATATAACAGCTACTTCCAAATCGCAATTTGAAAATTATAATCCGGATTTACCATTTTCAACTGATAATATTGATGAACTGATAGATCAGCTTCAATATGCAGCAAGTGATGATGAAATTAAATATATACGAAAAGGTAAGGATGAGGCAGAGAAATTAAAACGATTCCTTGATTTCTGGAAAAAGCAGGACCCTTCACCCAACACTAAAAAAAACGAGGCAATGAATGATTATTACAGAAGAGTAATAATAGCCAATAAGCTCTTTTCAACCAAGTATACCAAGGGCTGGAGAACGGACATGGGAATGGTTTATATAATTTTCGGCGAACCTTCAAATGTAAGCAGACACCCTTATGAGATGGACTCCAAACCTTACGAAATATGGGATTATTATAATTTAAACCGGAGTTTTGTATTTGTTGATAACTCAGGATTCGGAGACTATAAACTTGTAACTCCCATATGGGAAATTTACCGCTTCAATTATTAATTCCCGAGATTTCTGATTTAAGAAATTGCTGATGAACCCTGTTGAGATAATAAGAAAGAAAAGAGACGGATACGAATTGTCTGAATATGAGATAAAAAACTTCATCAGGGGATATGTAAACGGCGAAGTGTCTGATTATCAGATGTCTGCTTTGCTTATGGCTATATATTTCAGAGGTCTGGGGAATGAAGAAACGAAATTTCTTACAGAGGCATATATTGAATCCGGCAGAAAACTCAATCTTTCCAAACTAAACAAACCTAAAGTTGACAAGCATTCAACCGGCGGAGTGGGTGACAAAACTTCTCTTATACTTGCTCCTCTTGTAGCATGCTTTGACGTGATTGTTCCTATGATTTCGGGAAGAGGGCTGGGACATACTGGAGGCACTCTTGACAAACTGGAATCCATACCCGGATTCAGAACAGATCTGTCGGCTGATGAATTTATCAAAAACCTTGAAAGTATTAATGTTTGTATGATAGGGCAGACAGATGAACTAACGCCGGCTGACAGGAAGATTTATGCTTTGAGAGACGTTACAGGCACAGTTGAGAATATATCCTTAATTACAGCCAGTATAGCAAGCAAAAAAATAGCAGAGGGAACGGAAGCAGTTGTTTATGACATAAAATGCGGAAGCGGCGCAAACCTGTCTGAAGATAAGCTTGACGAGCTTGCACGTAATCTGATAAGAACTTCAAATGAATTTGGTCAGAAAGCACTTGCTGTGATAACTGACATGGACTCACCTTTGGGATATTCTGTTGGTAACTGGGTTGAGGTTAAAGAATGTGTGGAGATAATGAATCCCAAATTACCTGTTACAGGTCTTTCTCTGGATTTACTTGAAGTTACTTTATTCCTTGCAGGTGCTATGCTTCATTTAGCCGGAGAAGCACAAAGCATAGAAGATGGTATAAAATGGTCAGGGGATAAGCTTTTAAGCGGTGAAGTTTTCAGTAAGTTTTGTGAAATGGTTAAGCTTCAGGGAGGCGATGTGGAATATATTCATGACTTAAATATTTATCCTTCATCTGAGTACAGCAGAACTATTTGTGCAGATTCTGACGGATATCTGGCAAGGCTTGATGCACTTTCTTTTGGGAAGGCTGCAGTGGAACTGGGTTGTGGGAGGAAAAAGACTGATGATACCGTTGATCATAAAGCGGGAATTTTAATCAGAAAGAAACCGGGCTATGAAGTTAAAAAGGGTGATGTAATAAGTGAGATTTATGGTTCGTCAGAGGATAAGCTGGACATTGCTCAAAGATTACTGAATGAGGGAATTGGGATCAGTCCAAATCCGGTTAGTTTCAAAAGCAAAATTCTGAAAGTGATTGATAGTAAGGATATTTAAAATTATTTTTTCAGCAGTCCTTCTTCTTCTTTTTTTGTATTTCATACAGAGTTATGTAATTCCGAAACTTGAGGAAGAAGATGAAAAAGACCGGGGGTTGGTAATTAAGGTTTATGATGGTGATACCTATCAGGTTCAGATAAACGGAAGAATTGAAAAAGTAAGGGCATTGGGAATTGATACACCTGAAAGATATGAATCAGATAAACTTTTCATGGACAGGGAAAGAACAGGAAGTGACATAAATACAATAATGAAACTTGGAGAACTCTCCTCATCGTATGCTGAAAGTTTACTCACAAACAGAGAGGTGATTCTTGTAAAAGATTACAGGAGTGATGACAGGGACAGTCATGGAAGATTGCTTAGATTTATTTATCTTGACGACGGAACTTTTGTTAATATGAAAATCATTGAAGACGGATATGCAACAGCTTACCGCAGGATAAGGAATTCAAAGACTGATGAGTTCATCAGGGCTGAGAATTCAGCACGTGAGAATAGAAGAGGGCTCTGGGGTGAGCTGGAGGGGAAAAAAGTTTTAGAATTACAAAAGTAGAAATTTTATTTAATCAAAATATTAAAGGAGGCATAATGGAAAAAATCAAAACAATCGCAGCTTTAACTCTATTTGTTTTTCTTATTATTTCATGTTCTAAAATTCAAACTTTAATAGAAGGAGATAAACTTTATTTCTGTGAAAGATATGATGGCAGGGAAATAGGTAAATCTGACAAGTTTACTACCGGTAAATTAACCGTTATGGTTAAATTATCAAAACCAATAGGAGTTACTGAGGTAGATATTAATATTACAGATAAATCGACAGGTAAGCCAGTTGACACATATCCATATACTGTGAATTCAACCTGGGATTACATTCATTTTGATAATGTGCTGTTCCGGGAGCCGGGTAAATATAGGGTTAGTTGTCTTAAAAAAGACGGTACGGTAATAGTTTCAGGAGATGTTGAGATTGTCAGTAAGTGAATAAAATGTTTGTAAATATTAATATTTATTATTATGTTTACGAAGGATTCTTTTGAGGAAAGCTTATCAGTTTAATTCTGATAATAATCCCAAAATAAACTTTCTTCAAAAGGAGGAGAAATGAATAAACTAATTATTTCATCAATCGTTACAGGAGCTTTCCTGTTTTTAAGCGGCTGGCTTTTGTGGGGAGTTTTGTTAGGTGATTTCTTCAGTAAACACTACGGACATATTCAAAGGGGAGCTGATATGAAGCTTTGGGCTCTTGCAGTTGCTAACTTAGCACAAGGTGTGTTGATTTATCTTCTTTATTCTTCAATGTATAAAGGTGGCTCGGCATTTTCAAATGGAATTAAGCATGGAATTTTGATTGCTTTGTTCTGGTCTCTGCCATATGTATTTATGACATGGGCTGAAATGACGGTAACTTATACGGCAGTTATTCTGGACGGAGCGTTAAGTTTTATTGTAATGCTTGTGGCAACCGTTATCACAGCTTTTATTCACGGTGAGAAGGCTCAGCCTTCCTGATACATATTCTTATTAAGTCCTTCATGCCCGCCTCTACAGGCGGGTATTTTTTTTGTATCGGAGAATTTTATTTCACTAAAAACTGATTTTATCAGTTATTATTTTGCATTTGTGATCACATCAATTGCCGGGGAAAAATTTTCTCTTGAAATACTTCGGTTGAATGATGTTTTACTTCATGAAGAGTGTGAGGACAACCGCTACAGAAAGCTGGCTGAAAGTTTCAAGAAAGACGGTTTCCTCTCTAATCCTCTGATTGTTGGTAAAGCAGGGAGAAAGTACATATTGCTGGATGGAGCGAACCGCTACCAGGCTCTGAAAATTACTGGTGCCAAGCTGATACTAGCACAGATTGTGGATTACAGAAGTGATAAGGTTAAACTCAGAACGTGGAATCATTTTGTAGCCGGTATGAGTGAGAATGATCTGAGGCATTACGTCAGAAGGGAAAATATAAAAATAACGGGATGGGACGGTAAAACCGAGCTTGATATTAAATCAATAGGCGTTGTGATCTCTCATGGTGCTAAATTCAGACTTCATCTAAGCAGGTTCTTTACTGAGTTATTGCAGAAAATGTGCAGTTTCAGCAAATATTATGAGAATCACTTCTCATATAACAGGATAGACGGTGACATATCTCTTAGAAAATTAGACAAACTTTTTGATGAGGAGGGCGTTTTCTTTATATATCCGGAATTCGGGAAAAATCATATTGAGCGAATAGCTTCAATGAAACAAAAACTTCCTGCCGGGATATCAAGACATCTTATTCCCAATCGTGTGCTTAAACTGAAGTATGACATTTCAAGATTAATGACAAACGGTGATCTTCGGGAAAAGAATAAAGAACTTGAGGAATTCGTAAATTCGAAGATTCTTGACAGAAAAGTCCGTCTGTATAAAGAACCGGTTTTAATGTTTGATGAATAAATGTATTTTGAAAAATTCATAGCAAGACGTTACCTTCTTTCTAAGAAAAAAATTCAGTTCATTACCATAATTACTGTGATATCAATCACCGGAGTAGCAGTGGGTGTCGGTGCTTTGATAACAGTGCTGTCTGTATTCAATGGCTTCAGTAAATATCAGCTTGATATTCTCACAGGTTTTGACCCGCATATCAGGATTGAGCCTGATTCGGGTAAGATTCTCAGAGATTATCAGTCAGTTCTTAAAAAATCGGAGTCTTTAAAAAATATCCTTGCCGCCTCTCCTTATACTTTAAATAAAGCTGTAATATCATCACGCAAAAACAATGTTGTTGCCTTTCTTAAAGGTGTTGAAGAAAAAAAAATAGCCTTGGTTTCTGATGTTGCTGAGAAAACCACAATCGGGAGTTTTGAATTTTCTGATTCTGAAGAATATGGGGGAATAATTCTCGGCGGAAGTTTGGCTGCCAGACTTGATGCAAGGGTTCTTGATACCTTAACTGTGATGAGCCCTGCCGGCATGGAAACAGCATTAACACAAATAGTAGTACCGAAAACCATGAAATTAGTTGTCAGGGGAATTTTTGATTCAAACAACAGGGAATATGACAAGATGTATTCATTTATTTCATTGCCTAAATCCCAGCAGCTCTTTGAACTGAAAAATGCGGTAAACGGAGTAGATGTAAAATTAAAAGATATAGATGATTCAGAAGATGCAAGAAATGAACTTATAAACCTGCTTGGGGCAGGGTACCTGATAAACACATGGTATAATCTGCATGAAGATCTTTATTCAGTTATGAAGATTGAGAGATTGACAGCATTCATAATACTTTCACTTATCATAGGTGTGGCTTCCTTCAGTATAATCGGCTCGCTTACAATGACAGTAATTGAAAAGAGAAGAGATATAGGGATACTGAAATCTATGGGAGCAGGCAAGGGCAGCATAATGAAAATATTCATGTTTGAAGGCGTTCTTATAGGAATTTACGGAACAGTTGCAGGAATTATACTTGGCACTTTAGTTTGTTTTGCCCAGATTAAACTGAAATTATTTCCTCTTGACCCAATGGTTTACTCAATCGATGCCCTGCCGGTAGATATAAGGTATTTTGATTATCTTTATGTATCAATCGCTTCAATGACTTTGTCATTTCTTGCTTCGTTATATCCAGCCTCAAGAGCTGCATCACAGGAACCAATTAAGGCTATCAGATGGGAATGAGTACGGAAAGAAAAACAGTAATCAGATCAAGACAAATTACAAAAGAGTATAAAATTTCCAAAACCGAAACTCTGAGGGTTCTTAAGGGCATTGATGTTGATATTACTGAAGGTGAAATAGTCAGTATAGTAGGTCCTTCAGGAGCGGGGAAAAGTACCCTGCTTCATATTTTAGGTACGCTTGATTCTCCCAGTTCAGGAACAGTTGAGATTGACAGTGTAAATATATCAGAACTTTCATCTTCCCAGCTTGCAAAGTTAAGGAATGAGAAAATAGGATTTGTTTTTCAGTTTCACCACCTTCTTCCCGAATTTACCGCACTTGAAAATGCTGCTATAGCTTCAATGATCGGAGGTAGATCTCCCAAGGAATCCGAAGAACGGGCTCGCGAGCTTCTTGGCGAAGTAGGGTTATCTGAAAGACTGAACCATAAACCTTCAGAGCTTTCAGGCGGCGAAGCCCAGAGGGTAGCTATAGCAAGGGCACTTATGAACAACCCAAATGTAGTATTAGCAGACGAACCTACGGGTAACCTTGATTCCAGAAACAGCGAGGAAGTTATGAATCTCATATTCCGCTTACGGGAGAAATTCAATCAGACTTTTGTAATTGTAACACATAATGAGAATTTTGCGCGTATGACAGACAGGACTCTTAATATGAAAGACGGCTTAATAATAAGTTAATTTCAGAATTTGAAAACATATTGCATTATATTTTCTTTCATTCTCTTAAAATCTTTTTATGCTCAGAATATTCAGGATAGCCTGAAGAAAAATGTTACAGACAGTTCAGTTTTTCTTATTCAGGATAACATGCTTAAATATCATAATCCTCTTTCTCCGGATACGGTTAGCAGGAAAAGGATTCTCTGGTATCCCATAAAAACCTTTGAAGATCTGCTGACCTACTTACCGGGTTATTACCTGAGGTTTTTAGATGTGGGACAGATGAATTTTTTTTATTTCAATCAACTTTCAGGAGTTACCTTTTTCAAACACGGCAGACCATTTACTGATGATCCGAATTTCCTTTCCCGAAGTGAAGTGGAACAGATTGAAACAGATGAAGGCTTTGCAGCTAACCTTTATGGTTATCCTGCAGTAATAAATATAATTGACAGGCAGATGTTCAGAAACAGGCCTTATACTGAAATTAATTTCTATCAGGACAGATATGAAAACCTTTTCCTGGATGCAAGCTATCACCAAAATATACTAAAAAATCTCAACATTAATTTCGGTATAACCAAACATTCATATGAAGGTCATTATGTGAATTCCCGGTTTGATAAGTGGCTCGGCAGACTGAATTTCAATTATTCCCCATTCAGAAATATTAATTTTTTTTCGTATTTTAATTACGGGGGAATAGAAAGAGGGCTGAACGGTGGTATTAATGGTTCACTTGTTGACGTGTCAGACAAGGATGTAATGTTTAACCGCACGAGGGCTGTTGTCAATAATCCAACTGCAAATGAGATTAAGGAAAGATTTGATGCCGATGCCGGGACTGTTATAAAATGGAGCAGAAAACATCTTTCCAGGTTACAGCTCTTCGGATATAAGATTAACTCTTCCTATGAAGATTCATCAATATCAGCTGAATGGGTCTCATATGTAACAGGTGTAAGATTAGTGCATATTTACAGTTCCTTGATTAACGGTAAAATTAATTTAATAAGCCGTTCAGAGGCCGGATTTGATGGTGAGAAATCCGTTTACGGAGACACTTCTGCGAGAAGTAAGAGTTTCGGAATTACGGAGTATTTAGGTATTAGTTTAAAAGGGCATAGCATACAGTTATGTTTCGGTTCATATGGAAATGGTTTTAACAATCTTCGCCATTATGCCGGATTCAGATTAGGCACTGAGCTTAATATAGGCAGAAATGAGAAACTCTCTCTTGACGGATTTTATAAAACCTCTCAAAAATATTACAGGGCAAAACTGAAACTGGAGGGTAAGCCGGGGAATTTAGGTGCTGAGTTCTATCAGTTAAGATCAGGTGATCACCAGGCAAAAGGATTAAATTTTTCTGCAGAGCTGTATTTATTTAAATTCAGGTTCATATCAAATTACACTTTAATTCTAAAATTACTTCATCAGGGGCTCATGCCTAAGCAGTTCGGGACTGTAAATCTGGCATATTCTGACAGCGGCTTCAGAAATAAATTTGAATACAGGATAGGATTTCAGTCAAGATTCTGGAGTGGCTATACACAGTATTTACGTGATTCCTTAAGTGTAGCTGAGCTAAACGTACCTTCTAATTTTACTCTGGACTTTTACGTGAAGGCAAGAGTAGGCAGGGTTTATTTCGGGCTTGTTTCAGAAAATATACTTAACAGGTTAATTTACAATTCTGCCTTTTATCCTTTTACAGGCAGGGGAGGTTTATTTAATTTCATTTCACGTTTTGACATTACGTGGAACTTCCTCGATTAATTTTCTGCATGCTTCTAAAACTTCCTCTACGGATATAGTTTTTATACACCTGAATTCATCATTTCCTCTGTAAATACACTTTACAGGTCGAGGCGAATTATAGAAACAGGGGCTGCATTCAAGATCTTTTCTGACTATTATATGCTTGTTCATCCAGGGGTGTAACTCATTATAATTCGTATAGCCGAATATCGCAACCTGAGGTATCTGAAGTGCTGCTGCCATATGCATAAGACCTGTATCTCCCGATATGAACAATTTGCATGATTTCATAAGTGCAGCTGAATCAGATATATTTTTGCTAAGCGGAATATATGCGAAGTCTTTTATTTCATCATAAATCTTTCTGTTAATATCTTCCTCACTTCCGAATATCAGAATTTTTGCATCGTAATGCTGATGAAGTAACTTTGCAAGTTCAGCATATTTCTCAGTTTTCCACCTCTTATTAACGTGTCCTTTGAATGTAGCTGAGCCAGCATGTATGCCTACAAGGAATTTACCTTCAAGTGAGTTATCAAAGATATATTTCCTTGCATAAACAAGATTTTCAACTTTCAGATACAACTCAAGTTTGTCAAGTTCTTCTTCTCTGGCACCGGGGATAAGAAATTTTATAAGCCTGAAGTTTTCAATAACATTATGCAGGTTCAGAGTTTCTCTGCTGAGTCTGTTATTAAGGAAGTCAAGTTCACGCCGGGAGAGATTATTGTACTTTACAGCAATTTTTAAATCAGCTCCTATAATGTAATTGATTATATTATATTCTTTGCGGTTTGAAGGGTAAACATTAATTGATACGTCAAACTTTTTTTTTCTTAAGTCAAGAACATGCCTGAGTGATTTAAGTTTTGGCTGTTTCAGGAAATTTATAAAGTGAACATAATTCAGGTTTGGATTTGAGGAATAGATGTCTCTTACAGCAGGGAACATTGAAAGCAAATGAATTTCTGAGTCCGGCAGGTGTTTCTTAAGAAGTGCAAGAGAAGGTGAGAACATTAATGCATCGCCTATACCTGAAAGGGCATTTATCAGTATTTTCATTTTCAGCTGATTGTATGCTTGCTGATTATGACAAGATTTTTATCATTAAAGTCACAGTTTGAAAGCACTTCGGCATTTTTTCCGAAAATCTTCATGTATGATTCAATTCCTCTAGGTTTTTCTATTCTGTTTAACCTTAATTTGTTCGCAAGATATACTTTTTTGGAGGGATCCCAGAGCGTAATTATCAGGGTTGCTCTGTTTTTGAGTGAATTCCACAGATTCTTCATAGCAGCTTCAAAGCGTTCATCATCAGTTATATGCTGTGTTACATCTATCATTACTCCCAGGTCAAACGTGTTTTCAGGCAATGTAATTTCGCTTATATCTCCGTGTATGAATTTATATTCCGGATATTTTTCACTTAACTTTCTTACTGAGATTTCAGCTATGTCATTTCCTGTGTAATCCTTAACTCCAAGTGAACTGAGAAAGTCCGTCCAGAAACCCACACCCGTTCCTACCTCGATAACTTTTGTATCTTTATCAATTTTTAAGTTATGTTTCTGTATCTCATCCTGTAATATCTCCTTTTTCCTTTCATACATTTTAAGATTTTCTTCTTCGCTTAATCTGTAATGCCCGACACCCCTCAGATTAAATGAATTCGACAGCAGGTCGTTCCAGAATTTCTTTGGTCTGTAATTAAACAACATACTGAAATATATTTTAATATCGCTGATCAATGACATTTATTTCAGCAGCTCCGGTGAGTATTTCTGAATTTTTTCAAGATGTTTAGAGGCTGATAAGGTATCCTTTCGTTCCAAAGAAAACTGATAAAGGTAATAATGAGCCATAACATTATAGTCATCCAGTTCAACAGCTTTCCTGTAATTTTCCTCTGCCTTGGTTTTATTCTTAAGTTGCAGATATATATCACCTATCATCTGATAAGGAGTTCCCCATAATGAAGGACCTGAGGATATAGCCTGTTCGTACAGTCTTATTGCTTCGTTAAGTTTTGTTTTGTCTCTTGATGTGTTCATAGCCTGATTGTAGAGATTAACAAATGATTTGCTGTAATTAGGATTGTTGTTTGTATAATCTTTAACTTCCGTATCTGTTTTTCTTTTGTATATAACATCTGTGAAATTAAGCTCCTTTACGGTAAAATAATACGGATAGTAATATTTCATAAATTCATCACTGGTGAATAATCCGCGTTCTGCGTATGCACTTGGCTTTATTCCAGTGGAAAAATAAATATAGTCTGGTTTCCTGCTCATTATGTATTCTACATTATAGTTCCTCTCTCGCCATCCAACCTCACCTGAGGATATTTCAGCTATAGGTCTGGGCTGGTGTGCAACAACTTCATCTGTAAGCCCGAGCATATCAATCAGATTTACTCCTGAGTAATAAGATAAAGCCCCTATTGTTGTTGCAGCTACTGTAAGTTGTCTTCCGGCCTGAGTTTGTTTATTTTTAAGCCAGTTGGCAGTTATTTTCATTTTTTCTGTTAATCCTTTTTCAAGTTCAGCATATTTTTTTATCTGTTCAGATTCATTGCTGTATGTGAAATACGCAAATATAACTGTAAAGACAATTGAAGAGATTCCAGCAAATTTCAATGATGGGTTTTTACTTATCAAGCTCAAAAGTCTTATCAGCGATTGCTGTAACAGAATATAAAAAACAGGCAGTACCGGCAGAAAGAAACGGTTTGGCCTCAATACGTCACCTCCGACAAGTATTATGTAAAACGAAAAGATTAAAAACACCGGTATCAGATAAATGTAGTAGCCGGATTTCTCTTTCTGTAATACAAGTGTGAAAATTAAAGCTATCAAAATTCCGTAAAGAGCATAGTCTTTTGAAAAACTCCAGAAATAATCTATGCCGGTCTTTATGTATTCCCAAGAACTTCCGGTTTTTGCATAAAACGTGTTCGGCAGAAAATATCCGTAGTAACTCAACCGCCAAGCCATATAGATCAGTGCAGGTATAAGGTATATCAGTATCCAGGTGATATTATCTTTGTCAATAAACCTGACTGAAGGGTTTTGTTTCTGGCCGGTTTTAACAGTATATATTCTGTGTAAAACTGTTATAGCAAATATTAAATTTCCTTCAGGTCTTGTGAGAGATGCAAGCAGAAATATGAGGGATGAGAGAGGAATTTTACCTGTAACAGGCTTAAGTCCCTGCGGGGAGTTTTCTTTCAGGTAAACGTAAATTCCAAACGTTACAAGGAAGCAGAAAAGTCCGGTCTCCATTCCGCTTGAAGCCCAGTATGCAAAGGAACCATTCGTTGAAAGCAGAATCACTGAAGTAAATCCGGCAAGTGTTCCGAATGTACCCTGATTCACTGAAAAAAAATCAAAAGAAATTCTGAATGTGATATAAATTGTAAGCAAAGAGAAAATTATCCCCAGTGTAACTGATGCAGAGATGAAATTTATTCCCAGTGACTTGATTAAAGAAAGTAGCAGTATCCACAGAAAACATGTGTAGCCTTCAACTTTTTCTCCGATGTTGAAAACAAGCCCATGTCCAGAGACAAAGTTTTCAACATAACGGTAAGTTATAAAGGAATCGTCCTGTATGAAATCAAAAGATGAAGAGTAAAGATAAAAAATAATAAGACATAAGCTGAGGAATGTGTATTGCAGTAATTTAAGGTTGTCACCTCCGGATGACTTATCCCGAGTTTTCCTTTGTCTTGTTCTTGAGGACATTTATAAATCTTTAATATCCAGACAGTCCTGTAATTAAAATCATTGCCCGCCCTGTTGCTTCTTCCTTAACATTTCTATTTTCATTTTTACTTCGGGATTATTAGGAGTGATTTTTTCGAGCTGGCTTAAAATATCAATTGCTCTTGAGTAGTCACCTCTTGCTTCATATATATCTGTAAGGAGTTTATAGGGATTCCAGAATGACTGAATATCTGATGGATTTTTTCTTAAAACTTCAAGTGCTTTCTGTTCAACTTCCGGAGACAATTCGTCGAATTTTGAACGGTTGTCATTTCTGTAGTATAACATAGCCACGTCATACTGTATTCTGTAATCATACGGCACAATATGCTTCGGGAAATTTTCTTCCATTTTGTTCAGGACCTGGTTTGATTTAGCTTTATCACCCTCAGAGTTGAAATAATATGCCAAAGT
>JAOADS010000222.1 GCA_026417195.1 Ignavibacteria bacterium
TGAGACGGTATCTCAATTTATAAATCTCGGTATTGATGTCTTTGCAGAACAAGGAGCTGGTGATCGTGCTTATTCGCCCGATGACTATTATATTAAAGCAGGTGCCAAGGTCTGCGGAAGAGATGAGGTACTATCAAAGTGTGGAATGATTACATCAATTAACAGACCTTCCGAGGCTGATATTTTGAAAACACAGGAAAACGCCATAGTGCTTTCGTTGTTTTATCCTTTCACTAATCTTCCGCTTGTAAAACTTCTGATAGAAAAAAAAATAACTGCCTTCAGTCTTGAGCTTATGCCACGTACAACCAGGGCGCAAACTATGGATGTTCTTTCATCTCAGGCTACAGTTGCCGGCTATAAGGCTGTTCTGCTTGCTGCAAATCACCTTCCGAAATTTTTTCCCATGCTTATGACTGCAGCAGGAAGTGTCAGACCGGCAAAGGTGCTTGTTCTGGGGGCTGGCGTTGCTGGTCTTATGGCAATCGGTACAGCTAGAAGGCTTGGGGCAGTGGTTGAGGCATTTGATACACGTTCAGCTGTTAAGGAAGAGGTTCAGTCACTCGGGGCTAAATTCATTGAAGTTGAAGGGGCAAGGGAGGATTTATCAGCAGGAGGTTATGCGGTTGAACAAACAGAGGAGTTTCAGAAAAAACAGAAAGAGAAAATAAAAGAGCACGCAGTCAATGCAGATGTTATAATAACCACTGCTCAGATTCCGGGCAGGAGGGCGCCTGTTCTGATAACAAGGGAAACCGTGGAAGAGATGAAACCGGGTTCGGTTATAATAGACCTTGCTGCATCAACAGGTGGTAACTGTGAGCTAACAGAAAATAATAAAACGACGACAGTAAAAGGAGTTACAATTATAGGTAACTCAAACCTGCCTTCTGAAATGCCGGTTGATTCAAGCAGAATGTATTCCAGAAACCTGCTGAACTTTCTTAAACTGATTTTACGGGACGGAAATCCGGAAATAGATTTTTCAGATGAGCTTGTCAGAGGAACATGTATAACCCATAACGGTGAAATCATTAATGAAAAACTAAAGGCTAAAATAAATGGAACAGATATTTAATTTCATTTCAGGAAATATTAATATGATATATATAGTTCTTTTGTCAGTATTACTTGGAGTAGAAGTTATTTCACATGTCCCGTCAGTATTGCATACTCCATTAATGTCCGGAGCTAATGCTATTCACGGAGTAGTGATAATCGGAGCTGTAATAGTCATGGGGAGTGCTGAGGGCTTGACTGCGGTTCTGCTTGGTTTCTTTGCAGTTATCTTAGGTACTCTTAATGTAGTCGGAGGATTTGTTGTTACAGACAGAATGCTTGAGATGTTTAAGAAAAAGAAAAAATAATGGGCAAGGAAATTTTAATACTGATATATCTTTTAGCATCACTGAGTTTTATTTTCGGACTTAAGATGTTAAGTCATCCGGAAACAGCAAGAAAAGGCAACCTTATAGCTGCGGGTGGCATGGCTCTGGCAATATTCGGAACGATTTTCCTATACGGTAACATTAAGAATCACGTATGGATTTTTGCAGGTCTTTTTATCGGTAGCATTATAGGCACAATTGCTGCCAGAAAGGTTAAAATGACTGCTATGCCTCAGATGGTGTCTTTGTTTAACGGTATGGGTGGAGCTTGTGCTGCAGTTATTTCAATCGCTGAATATCAGAAACACAATTTCATCTCAGGTGATAAGGTTCAGATTGCAATTATGATTGCAGGCATGCTAATAGGTTCAGTATCATTTTCAGGAAGTATGATAGCTTTCGGTAAACTCAACGGTAACATAGGCGATAAGGTATTTCCTTTTCAGAAATTGATTAATACTCTTATACTCATAGCTTCCTTATCTATGGGAATGTATGTGGTTTTTCAGGGAAGTTCCACTGGAATTATTTACCTTGCAGCCTTTGCTGCCCTGGTTTACGGAATAATGTTTGTGATGCCGATAGGCGGAGCTGATATGCCTGTTGTTATATCATTACTTAATTCCTTTACAGGTGTAGCAGCTGCGTTCGGAGGTTTTCTTTACAATAATCAGGTTATGCTTACCGGAGGAATACTT
>JAOADS010000223.1 GCA_026417195.1 Ignavibacteria bacterium
TATCTATCACAGCTTCACATAATCCACAGGAATGGAACGGTCTGAAGTTCATGAATTCAGAGGGGATCTTTCTTGATGTTTCAGAGAATAAGCGTTTGGTTAAAATGCTCGGCAAGAAAGATAATTACGTTTTACCGTATAACATCAGACAGGTTGAGTATTATCCGGATTTTTTAAATTATCACATACAAAAAGTACTTAACCTCAGATCTGTCAATACGAAGGCTATAAAGGCAAGGAAGTTTAAAACTGTTGTTGATTGTGTTAATGCTTCCGGGTCAGTCATAATACCGAGCCTTCTCAGGGAATTAGGATGTCAGGTAATTGAAATTAACTGTGATGGTTCGGGAATATTCGGGAGAAAGCCGGAACCTTTACCTGAAAACCTTAATACAGTCTCGTCTGAAGTTAAAAAGAGAAAAGCTGATATGGGAATTGTTGTTGATCCGGATGCAGACAGGCTTGTTATAATAACTGATGAAGGTAAACCTTTCGGTGAAGAAAATACAATTACAACTGCTGTAAGGAGAATCATGAAGTCAAGCAGGAAAAATAAAACTGCAGTTGTTAATCTCTCCACTTCACGTTCAGTGGATGATATTGTGAAAGCATCTGGCGGTAGATTATTCAAATCACCGGTCGGAGAAGTTAACGTTATCAGGAAAATGAAAGAGGTAGATGCTGTAATAGGGGGTGAGGGAAGCGGAGGTGTGATCCTTCCTGAACTTCATTATGCCCGGGATTCACTTGCCGGCATAGGACTCCTTTTAAGTGAATTTGCAGAATTTGATGGCAAGGTTTCTGATTATAAAAGAACTTTGCCAGAATATTACATTAAGAAAAGTGTCCTTAAACTTGACGGAAGTAAACTCAGGTCTGTATTTAGTTTTCTTAAAAAGAAATATAGAAAATATCCTAAAAACGATGAAGACGGATTAAGAATTGATTTTCCCGATGGCTGGGTTAATTTCAGAAAGTCAAACACAGAGCCGGTGATAAGAATTATTGTTGAGACAAAGAGCCGTATTAAATCTGGAGAGTTGAGTAAAATCTTTCTGAAAGAGCTTATGAGTTTGAAGTGATTTTACTTTTACTGAATAGATAAATATGAGTTGGCGTAAAAATCTTTATATTATCTGGACAGCTCAACTGATAGCTATGATAGGGATGAGTATGGTGATTCCATTTCTGCCTTTATATGTTAAATATCTCGGTGTAACGGAAATTACCGAGGTGAAACGCTGGAGTGGTATCGTCGTGTCTGGAGTTTTCATCACAGCATTTATTGCAACTCCATTCTGGGGATGGCTTGGCGATAGAATAGGAAGAAAGAAGATGGTGCTTCGAGCTGTTTTTGGTCTTGCCTTATCACAGTTACTCATAGGACTTGCTCAGGATGTTTATCAGTTATTTCTCTTCAGAATGCTTCAGGGTGCATTGAGTGGCTTTATTGCATCAGCACTTGCACTTGTTTCAGCAAATACTCCGCGTGAAAATTCCGGATATGCTATAGGTTTTCTGGCTAGCTCAACTGCTGCAGGTAATCTGTTAGGTCCCTTGTTCGGTGGTTTTCTTGCCGATTTATTTGGTTTCAGGAATGTTTTCTTTATAACATCGGGTCTATGTTTGCTCAGTGGATTACTTGTTTTATTCTTCGTCAAAGACGTAAACATAACTATATCAGAAAACGGTAACATACTTGACAACTACAGGTATGTTTTATTTAACCACAGGATTCGCTCTGCTATGTTTTTACTGATTGTTACAGCAGCTTCAATTTCTATGATACAACCTATATTTGCACTGTTTATTGAATCACGTCTGAATAATACACAATACCTTGCAACAATCACCGGATTAATTTTCGGTGTAGTAGGGTTATTTCAGGTTATTTCATCTTCTTTCTGGGGAAAACTAAATGACAGAAGAGAAATCAGGTTTAATCTAAGTTATGCTTTGGCAGGTGCGGGACTGGGTTTTATACTTCATGTCTTTACCTCAGAGTTATGGCAGCTTCTGCCGGTAAGGGCACTTCTGGGATTCTGTATAGGAGGAGTTC
>JAOADS010000224.1 GCA_026417195.1 Ignavibacteria bacterium
AAACTGAATTATACAGAGGTGTTCAGCCTGCCGGCTATTATCAGCTGACTATTGACGGTTCTCAACTTTCATCCGGAATATACTTTCTGAAACTTGAAGCAGGGGATTTCAGTAAGGTCATAAAAATGTCTTTAATCAAATAAACAATATTTAATTTAAACCAGGAGTAATAACAATGAAAAACCTAAAAATCTTTAAACAGATAAACTCAACCGGTTTTATAGTTCTTTTATTCTTGTCAGCATCAGGAGTAATTTATTCGCAGAACATAAACGGTAAGTTAGGCACAGGCGGACAGTTTATAATTCGTGATACGAACAATACTTTTCTGACAGTGAGTCAGAGTACGGGGAATTTATCTCTTACCAGAAGTATGATATTGCCAAGCACTTCAGCAGGTTCGCAGTTAGGGACATTGTTTAAAGGTGTAAACAGATTTCTGCACACTTATTACGGAAGCGGAACGGATGGCTTTAATACATTTCTTGGAATTAATTCAGGGAATTTTACTATGGGCGGCACGAGCACACAGGCAAGTTACAATACAGCAGTAGGGTATAGTTCATTAATCTCTCTTACAACAGGCTACGATAATTCGGCGTTCGGGGTAGCTCCCCTTTACTCCAACACAACGGGCTTTGAAAATTCAGCCTTCGGATCTGGTTCCCTTTTCAGCAACACAGGTGGTTCTCAAAATTCTGCTTTTGGGAGTTTTTCCCTTTTTTCCAACACAACGGGCAATGTGAATTCAGCGTTAGGGTATCAATCCCTTTACTCCAACACAACGGGCTGGTATAATTCAGCGTTCGGAAATGGTTCCCTTTACTCCAGCACAACAGGCTGGTATAATTCAGCGTTCGGGTTTAATTCGCTTTACTCCAACACAACGGGCTGGTATAATTCAGCGTTCGGAGTTAATTCCCTTTACTCCAATACAACAGGCAGTTCAAATACCGCCTTAGGATATAATGCCGGTTCTAATATAACCACCGGTTCAAATAACATTGCAATCGGTTTTAATGCTCAGGTGCCTACAAATACTGCAAGCAATCAGGTGCGTATCGGAAATACTTCCATCACCTACGCCGGTATTCAGGTTGCCTGGACTGTAACAAGTGACAGAAATCTTAAATCAAATATTCTTCCTTCTCCGCTCGGATTAAGTTTTATCGGCAAACTCAATCCCGTTTCCTATACACGTAAGAATGATGAGAAAGGAAAAACCGAATACGGACTTATTGCACAGGAAGTTGAAGAAGTATTAAAGAGCGAGGGAATTGAAAACGCCGGTTTGCTCACTGTAACAGACGAAGGCGAGTATCAGTTACGCTATAATGACTTGATAGCGCCGATGATAAAAGCAATTCAGGAGCTTAAAGAAGAAAACGATAAAATGAAAGAACAGAATGAAAGGAAAGATGCGAAGATAACGGAGCTTGAGCAACAATTAAATGAAATGAAAGATCTGAAAGAAAAAGTTACGTTTCTTGAGAAAGTAATGAATGAGCTGAAAGAGAACAGGAACGATGTTAAAGAAGTAAAACTTGGAGAGAAGTAAGAAAGGAGTCTTAACATGAGATCAATAATAATACTTGCTGTAATTCTTTTAGCATTACTTTCATTTCTCACGTATGGTCAGACATACAGCAGCATAGACTATCCCGCAGGTACAAGCCTTGATGTGGGCACAGGCGCTGATGTATGTGCCGATGATATATTCTTTACCGGTGGCGGCACATGGTCGGGCGGCGGGACGATATGTAATGGTTCGCTGCCTGTAACTATGATATCCTTCGAGGCACACACTAAGACAAGAGACATAAAACTAATCTGGGTAACAGAAAACGAAATAAACAATGCCGGATTTGACATAGAGCGTAAGAGGATAGACAAAAACGGCAACGGTTCGTGGCAGAAGATAGCCTTTGTTCAGGGTATGGGAAACACTACAGGTCAGACGATATACACCTATGATGACAAAAAACTTCAGACAGGAAAATATGATTACAGACTGAAAC
>JAOADS010000225.1 GCA_026417195.1 Ignavibacteria bacterium
CTCAGTTCTGACGGCTTCATTTTCCCATGGCCTCATGTAATAAAAATTCAGTGTAACATTTCCCTTCTTCTTAGCCCTGAAACTCCACACTTCAGTTCCGCCTGCACCTATCACCCCTGGTGGAACGTCATCTGTAATAAACCTATATCCGTTTATCAATACTTCCCCGTCTTCCGGATTCATCCCCATCGCCCAACTATATCCGGTCGAGTGATTTGCATCAAGTGAAATCGTGAAAAGCTCTCCCTGACTTACAGAAATGGCAGTATCAGGAACTGTGTAGTTTTTATCCTGGGCATAACAAACAGAGATGATCAAAAACAGATTTATTGAAAATATCTTCGCTTTCATTCAAAAATGAATTTAGTTTATAAAAATTGATATCAGAATTTTATATCAGGATAATCAAACACAAGACCTAACTCCTTCATAAAAGAAAGTGACGCTATAAGCTGAAGCTTTACACGATCTTCTATATCAAAACCACGCCAGGTTTCAACTGTGTAAGACTTAATTCCGAACTTCAGGACAAAGTTATCAAGAGAACTGTATTCACGGATTGAATAATAGTGAGGATTAAATTTAAAATCATATCTATGAATTCTTGAGTTCATTCTTTCAACAGCACGTAGCATAAATTCCTCAAATGGCTGGAGACAGCTTATGATTATCTGTCCGTAGGCTTTTTCTGAATCGTATCTTGCATTTGGAGTCCATTTAGTTCTTGCTTCATGAAGGTTTATGATCAGGTCCGGCTTTACTGAATCAACAAGCCACATGAATTCGTATGCTAAACGGTACTCATAAAGCTCAGATGTAAGATCACCCGGAAACGCATGATTGAAATCAAAATTCACCTGACGCACGTTCATATTACAGGCTTTAATATTAGTTCTCGGTATGACAATTAAAGTCCCTTCATAAAGTTTCAGATATTTAACAATTGAATCACATGCCATATATGAAGCAATCTCATCTCCGTGAATCCCGCCGTCAAGTATCATAACTGGAGTTTTTTTCTCCCTGCCTTCAAATATAAAATAAGGCGTTTCATATTCATCATTTAAGCCAAGATAATCCTGTTTTGTAAAGTTATACTGGGATAAACCTCCTGAGGTAGAGTCTGAACTGAATACGCATGTCTGAATCAGAACACTGAACAAGGAACTTTTCAGTAAAACTCTCATCAGTAACCAACAGCCTTTCCGTAACCTCTTCTGTCAGAATGTCCGTAATAAATATGTCTCTTCCAGTCAATGATTATAGCATCTACTCTTCCAAAGTCTGAAACCAATCTGAACTCATGCCCTTTTTCCCTGAGTTTATTCATCACATATTCATCAATTGCTCCGGCTTCATACTGTATATAGTCAGGTAGCCACTGATGATGGAATCTGGGACGGTTAACCGCTGAATCAAGTGACATACGGAAATCTATAACGTTCACTATAGTCTGAAAAACAGTTGTAATAATCCTTCCTCCTCCGGGAGATCCCAGAACCATAAAAGGTTCACCGTTTTTAAGTATTATAGTAGGAGTCATCGAACTAAGCATCCTCTTACCCGGCTCAATTGCATTTGCTTCATTACCTATCAGGCCGAACATATTTGGAACGCCCGGTTTAGATGCGAAATCATCCATCTCGTCATTTAATAAAAACCCTGCACCTTCAACAACGACGAATGAACCGTAGGAATTATTAAGTGTTGTGGTTACTGACACCATGTTACCCTCGCTGTCTATGACAGAATAATGAGTTGTCTCTGAACCTTCACTTTCAAAAACACCATGTCTGATATCAGATGAAGGACTTGCCTTATCTTTAATTTCATTTCTTCTTTTTAGTGCATAGTTTTTATCAGTTAAATTATTCACCGGGACTTTCCAGAAATCAGGATCTCCTAAATGTTCACTTCTGTCTGCATAAACTCTCTTCATTGATTCAATAACAACGTGCAGCCATTCTGAGTAATCTTTCACACCGTAATAAGCCTGTCTCTTATACACATCT
>JAOADS010000226.1 GCA_026417195.1 Ignavibacteria bacterium
GTGCATTACTACGGTCACCATAAAACTCATAGACACCTTTATATTTAAAAGGCTTGCTGAACTTCGACCTGTAATAGGTTATTCCTACTTTAGAGGATGAAAATTTCTGAGATTCAAACTGCAACCTTCCTCCGTAGAAAATTTCCTTCCCTGAATTTTTTCTGTTGATCTCTGATTCTGTTCTGTGATAGCCATCGGTGTAAAGGCTAGAAAATTCATCAAGTGTTGTATCAACTGAAGCATTTATGTAATTATTGGAATAAAACCCCCAAAGACTTAATTTATTACCAGAGAAAACTGCATAATCAAACCTAAACGCACCCCCTCTGAAAAACTGAACTTCGTTCACGGAAGTATAGGAATTAATTCCGCTGCCTTTTTTCCTGACACTGCTTACGGCTTCAATGCCTTTTGAAAAGGAGTATGCTCCCCAGAGAGTTATTCCCTGCCCGAATTCAAGTGTATAGTCACCAAGAAGAAACTGTGATAAAACAAGCGGAGATTTCATTTCAACATATCCCGCAACGTGGTCAGCAAGACTTTTTTCTCCAGCATCTTTTTCCGTAAGCAGACTACCTGAAAATTTATATCCGGAAGCAGAATATATTACACCAAGCCTGTTATACACCTTTGGTTTTGTTCCGAAATATCTGCCATTCAGATACCCTGCTGCCGGCTGAAGATCATTTGAAAAACGTGACCTCAGATTCAGCTTAACTCTTCCAAGTAAACCTCTCTTTAGTTCTTCCCTTGCTTTTCTCACATCACCATATTCATCTTTAATATAATCCAGCTGCGAGTCTTTCACATATAGGAAACTTACTATCCTGTTGTAAAGTCCTTCATCCATCCCATCAACATTTTTCAGCTGGCTTACGCTGGAAAAACTTTCTATCCTTCTGCGGTATTGGAGTATGTTCCTTGTCATGAGAGCATCAAGATAAGGTATCTGAAGTAAATCCTCTGCTGTGGCAGTATTTAATTCAATGGGATTATCCTTAAGCCATATAATCCTATCCAGTAGTTCAGAGTCTTCAACATCTTCAGTTCCGGATTCCAGAAGGCTTTCGGTTTCAATTTCCGGACTCTCAATGGTATCACCACCGGTCTGACTTAAGAGTTCCGGTGTAATCAGGAAAAATATTATCAGATAAATTTTCACAGCAGAAAGTCTTGAATGAAAGCAATATATAAAAATATTATCATTACATTTAGGAATTAAAGAGTAAACAAAATAAAAAAGGCAGGTTCAGACCTGCCTTATTGAAATCGTTCTTGTATTAACTTACTTACTTAAAATCATCTTCTTTGTTTGAGAAAATTTCTCAGATATCAAACTGTAAAAATATATGCCTGATGAATATCCGCTTGCATCCCATTCTATATCATATCTGCCTTGCTGAAACCAGCCGTTTGCAAGTAATGCAATTTCCCTGCCCGTTATATCATAAACTCTAAGAGTTATGAAAGACCTTTCCGGAACAGTAAAACTGATCACTGTTACAGGGTTGAAAGGATTAGGATAATTCTGATGTAATGAAAAACCATGTGCTATCATATTGTTTCCCGAAATCCCTAACGGAAAATATTTACCTCTGGCTGAATTCAGGACTTCTTTATTATTGTCATTTTGTATAAAGGCTACTGTATAAATAGAAGTATCATTCCATACAGGATCTCTTTTATATGTAAATACATATTGATGAGTTCCGGCAGTGCCAGAAAATGTGGTTCCGGCTGTATTCGGATAAGCCCGTCTGAAAACATGTTCAAAATGGGTTTCCCCGTTCGATCCCGGCGGAGTTGAGTAAATCACCCATCCCTCTATAGCCATTACCCTTAACTTGTAATTCCCGCTCGGCAGACTTGAAGGAAGATTTACAGTAATTGTAGAACGTATGGAGTCACCGGGCATTCTTACATCACTAACCCTGTCTCTTATACACATCT
>JAOADS010000227.1 GCA_026417195.1 Ignavibacteria bacterium
ATCGGGAAGCAACCGTAACTGCTTATGGTGACAATAATATATTTTCCGTCAGGTGAAATTCTTGGAAATGAAATACTTTTTCCCATGTCGGATGCACTGAAAAAGATTTCTTCCTTACCGAATGCCCTTGTTTCAGTATTGAATGCAACTCTCCAGAGGTCGTATCTTACAGACTTATAGTCGTATGTTTCCCCGATCTGTGGAGCCCGGCAGAAATAAAGAAATTTTCCGTCAGGAGACCACTCAGGATAAGTATCCATTGATAATGAATCCATTTCAAGAGCAACAGGCATAATTTCGTTTTTATCCCTGTCGTAAAGAACAAGTGAAGATTCAAGGTCATTTACTTCTATTCTTTTGCTGTCAAGGACATGGAATCTCTGAACGATTTTATTTGATGAAAAGGCAACATATCTGCCTGAAGGATGCCAGCGGGGATAAACTGCACCGTTTTTCATTTCAGGAGTTTTGAGATTATATTTTACAAGTCTGCCTTCGGAATAAAAAAATGTTCCTCCGAGTGATCCCCGCATGTGAAAAAGGAAATCATCACTCTTTCCGTTGTTGAATGAATGGCAGTTAATACAGTTTTCTTCTGCTGCATAATTGTTAATCAGTGTTCTGACCCTGAAGGTCTGAAGATCCCTCTGGCATACCGAAATTTCATTCCATCTTTCGTAGCCCGGATAAATGACACGATATGTGAGATAAGGATCAACAGGATCGGCAGCTATAAAGCTGGTTATTGCTGCATATTTTTTCCGGACACCCTCCCTGTTTTCTCCAGTTATATCAATGGTCATTGTTTTGGAAAAACTTCCTTCAAGCAGCCTTTTCCATTTTTTCGGATTAATACGTATTAAATTTTTTACAGATCTGACATAAACCGGCTTCTTCCCTTCCACGTAGAAGGTCACTAAAAAGCGTGAGCCTTCTTCTTTAATGATAAAATTTAAAGGAGCTATGTTGGGAGGGATTACAACACCTGAATAATCAGGTTCAATTTCAGGTAGTTTTTCTTCCTGAATTTCCCAATTATCTGTTTTCCAGGAACACCGTGTAAAAAGCAGTAAAGTAACGGTAACCAGGAGTATTTTCAGAAACCTGTGATCCATATCACTTTCAAAGTTAATATATAAAAGTTTGGAGAGCCAGACTGGTGATAAAAATATTCCATGATCCCTTATAATATTGCCTCTGATTGTTAAAATTTATTAACTGCATTCTGAAGTTATCGGATTATTTATATTTTTACTTGTTAATGAATATTGTATCTCAGTTTTATAAGTTAGACAAAAGAAAAGAACTAATCAAAAAACCCAACCAGCATGAAAAAATCAGGTATTTCAAGGAGAAATTTCCTTGGCAAAGCAGCAGCAGCAGGAGCTGCAGGAGTGGTTGCTCCCGCAATACTTACAGGATGTAAGGAAAAAGAGAAGGCTTGGAAAGTTGTTCCGGAGGCAGCATGGCTAGATCAGGCTCCCGATGGTCCTGTTCTCAAAGCAGGTGTAATAGGATGCGGTGGTCGCGGAACAGGTGCCGCAATTAATTTCATTAATGCAGGTCCGAACCTGCAGGTAACAGCACTGGCAGATACTTTCAAGGATCGGGTTGATGAAGCACGTGCCAGGATTTTAAAGCAGACCGGACAGGAAGTGCCGGAAGCTAACTGTTTCGTGGGATTTGATGCCTACAAGAAAGTTATTGAGTCGGGTGTTGATATTGTGATTCTTGCCACTCCGCCGTATTTCCGCCCCGAGCATCTTGAAGCAGCAGTGGCTGCCCGCAAGCATATTTTTGCCGAGAAACCTGTATGTGTTGATCCAGTAGGAGCACGTCAGGTAATGGCTACAGCCCTGAAGGCTAAAGAATTGGGACTTACAATTGTAACTGGAACTCAGCGCAGGCATCAGCGCAACTATGTCCACAAC
>JAOADS010000228.1 GCA_026417195.1 Ignavibacteria bacterium
ACCTATGAGTGCTTCTGAGATTGCAAAAGATGCCGGCATAATAAGAAATTCAATTTACGATATTTTGAAGAACTTTGTTGAAAAGGGATATTGCAATGAAATTGAAACCGATACGATATTAAATTATCAGATAATTGATCCGGCGGTAATTTTCGATAAACTTCAGAGAGATTTCAAGCAGTCTTTTAATAAGAAACTTAACGACCTTGAGGAGACTTTTAAAGAAGTTAAGAATATTTATCTTCAGGAGTCTCAGAAAGCAGAAGCTACGGATAAAAACATACAGCTCATAAGGGGTTTCAATAAACACAGGGTTGCGAAATACATAGAACTTGTTAATAATTCCAAAAAAGAGATTCTAGGTATGTATAGTCCCAGACGGGTAATTGTTGAGGAATTAAGTAAAGATGCTAAAAGATTTATTAAAGGTGGAGGTGTGATAAAATCTATTTATCAGTTGAGTGGAGATAAAGTCCAAGATTCAGAACTCGTAAAGGCCTGTGAACTATTTGAAAAGGGAGGTGAGCAAACGAGGCTTGCTGATTTCAGAATACCTAACATAACGATTTTTGACAGAGAATATGCTTTTATAAATTTATCAACTGATAAAACTGTTCCAAAACATAAACAGGCAGATATAATATTACAGAATTCTGATTTTGCTCAACATCTATGTGATTTGTTTGATTATTACTGGGATAAATCATATGCTTTAAAGAAATTTAAGAAGTAATAAAATATGGAATTTAAAATAAAATTTTCAATAAGCGGTATTATCAGTCTTTTCCTGGTGTTTTTACTGCTACTTTTGATTATCTGAAAAATTACCGATTATTGATAGTGTAAAAAAGTAAAAATCTTCTTAAATTTAATAAAGAAGTTTTTTATAATCCTGCATGAGAAAAAACATGAATATAAGAAATTCAAAACAAATAATACTTTTATGTTTATTTTATTTATTTGTTTTTAATACTAATGTTCTAACTCAGTCAGGATGGTATCCTTTGAATTCCGGAACGAGTGCGGTTTTAAAAGCTGTTCATTTTCTTAATTCTAATACAGGGTATATGGCCGGTGATGGTATTATACTTAAGACTTTCAATGGTGGTGCTAACTGGTTATTGGTTTCTAATTATCTTGGTGGTAAAAATATTTATTTTGTTAATCAGTTTACGGGATATGTCTGTGATGGCTCAATTCATAAGACAACCGACGGCGGTGTTACTTGGCAGAACTTTAACTTAACGCTTTTAAATTCGGTTTATTTTGTTAATGAAAATACCGGATATGTTGCTGGCAAAAACAGTCAGATACTGAAAACTACCAATGGTGGTTTGAACTGGGAAGAACAGTTCGTATCTCTATTTCTGAATGAATTTAACTCTATTAAGTTCATTAATCCAAACACGGGTTTTATAGCCGGAGGCAGAATGCAGCCTCCATATTACGGTGTTATATATAAAACTACGAACGGAGGAGCCACGTGGTTACTGGATTTCTCACAGGCACCGGATATATCTTTCACCGGGATTTCCTTTCCAACTTTAACTACAGGTTATGCAGTAGGCAGATATGAATATGGTTCGTCAGGTGTGATATACAAAACTACTAACGGAGGTGAATCCTGGATACAGCAGGGTATAGTTAATAAAGATCTTTTCTCGGTTTACTTCTCAAGTGTTTTCACCGGTTATGCTGTAGGAGAAGAAGGAACCATTTTAAAAACCACAAACGGTAGCTTAATATGGAATTCTCAGATTTCAAATAATAGCAATGATATATATTCTGTTTATTTCATCAGGGATGATTTAGGCTATACAGCCGGAGCAAGAGGATCAGTTCAGAAGCTGTCTCTTATACACATCT
>JAOADS010000229.1 GCA_026417195.1 Ignavibacteria bacterium
CAATATAGGTGTCCATATCCAGTCATCGGCTACGGGATCACCGGCTCTCCAGGGTATTGAGATACTTCTTCTTGAATTATAGGCTCTTGATTTCAGAACGGGATTTACACCGGGGAAGGTTGCGCTTGAGTCACGTACTTTCCATTTAGCAAACGGATCGTTTGAATTTGTTCCGTCCGCATCAAGGGCAAACCAGCCGGTCGGTAAACTGTCGGAATTGAAACCGGCGTTTTCAAAATTTTCCTGAATCAGGATCCTTTGTGAATATAAAGCTGAAGACAGGAAGATGAAGAAAAATGTTATCAGGTTTTTCATTGTTTATCCTTTCTGAATTTAACACAAACTTAATAAAATAATACGGAATTTTCCACAGATTATTAGTTTTCAGATAGATAATTTTGTAATATGAAAATTATTACCGGTGGTTCGGGTTTCATTGGAAGTGCTATATGCTGGAAGCTTAATTTATCCGGCGTTACTGATATTTTAATTGTTGACAATGACATATCAGATGAGAAGTATAATAATATCCGGGGTCTTAGATATAAGGATTTTATTAATAAAGATGACTTTATAAAAGATGTGGTAAGAAACAGGATAAGATACAAAGTTGATGAAATCTATCATATGGGTGCCTGCAGTTCTACTACTGAGGATGATATGGATTTCCTCATTGAAAACAATGTTGAATACTCCAAATCACTTGCGAAGTGGTGTTTACTGAACGGTGTGAAGTTTATTTACGCTTCAAGTGCGGCAACCTATGGTGACGGTTCAGCCGGCTTTTCTGATGATGAGGAGATTATACCTTTACTCAAGCCTCTTAATAAATACGGTCTTTCAAAGCAGTTATTTGATTTATGGGTTTATGAAAACAAATATTACAGGAAGTTCGTCGGGCTTAAGTATTTCAATGTTTTCGGGCCTAATGAGAATCACAAGAAAGATATGAGAAGTATGGTGAACAAGGCTTATGAACAGATAGTTCAGACCGGGAAGCTGAAGTTGTTTAAATCTGAAAATCCGAATTATAAAGACGGTGAGCAGTTGCGTGATTTTATTTACATAAAAGATGCAGTTGACATTACGGTTTTTTTCGGAACGGGTGAAAGAGGTGAGAATGCTACCGGTATCTACAACGCTGGTTCAGGCAGAGCTTCAACGTGGCTTGAGCTTGCAGCTGCTGTCTTCAGGGCTATGGATATGCCGCTGAACATAGAGTTCACAGACATTCCGGATAATATAAGGAATCAGTATCAGTATTACAGCAAGGCTGATATAACCAGAATCAGAAACACAGGCTACACAAAAGAGTTCACAGGTCTTGATGATGCAGTCAGAGACTATGTATGTAATTACCTTCGTTCAGGCAGATATCTTTCTGTGTAGCTGAGTCACATCCGTAAAATTCTGCCAAAATTTCATTTTTGTCTTCAGGGTATATTGAAATTCTGCAAAACCCTGTCTATACCGGGCTGTCTGATTAGCGGTATTGATCCGAAAGATATGTTTATCGGTCTCAGTCTTAGTCTTAAAATACCGGAAGGATTACCTGAGTTGTTATTATATCCGATGAAGTAATCGAAATAAACTGATCCAAGCTGTATGACGGGATTTGCAAGTCTTACATCAGCTTTAAACTCAACCCGGTAGGCGTAAACAGTCTGTGATGAACCTGTTGTCTGAAATGAAGTCTGTTCAGCAACTTTAGCTGTTACCGTGAACTTGATTGTGAAAGTTCCTATGACAACTGAGTCGGGATTTACAGGCACGTTCCACGATGTTCCCGTTGGAACAGAGAAATCTGCTATCAGGTCCTGCGTGGGCTGTGAGTTAGGATTTATGATCCTGAATGCTCCGAACTGATAGAACTTTCTGTTCTGAGGTTCCCAGATGACTATTACCGTATCT
>JAOADS010000230.1 GCA_026417195.1 Ignavibacteria bacterium
AGTCAGTAGTTCGGCTGAGATAAAATTCAACGAAGAGGTAACTGATATAAAGATTAATTCACAAGGGACAGAAGTAATCACCCATAAGAGTTCTTTCAGTTCAAAGTTTTTTATAAACTGCAGCGGGCTTTATTCTGATGAGATAGCTGTGAAGACCGGGGCTAAACTTGATGTCAGGATTATTCCATTCAGGGGAGAATATTACAGGATCAGGGATGATAGAAAATATCTTATAAGAAATCTCATATATCCCGTTCCGGATCCGGAATTTCCTTTTCTTGGAGTGCATTTCACAAGGAAGATTAACGGAGATATTGAAGCAGGTCCGAATGCCGTTCTTGCATTCAGTAAGGAAGGGTATTCCAAAAGTTCGTTCAGAGTAAGGGATTTTCTTTCAATTATGAAATGGCAGGGATTCTATAAAGTTAGTGGCAGGTATTTTAAAACTGGTATGGGTGAATTTTACAGATCATTAGTCAAAGATGCCTTTGTCAAATCACTGAGAAAACTTGTTCCTGATATAAGCCCTCAGGATCTGGTAACAGGAGGATCAGGTGTGAGAGCTCAGGCTGTTGACAGGAACGGGAAATTAGTAGATGATTTTATTATCCATCAGGGAAACGGAGTAATAAACGTTCTTAACGCTCCTTCTCCAGCTGCTACTGCAAGTCTGGCAATAGGTAGCAAGATAGCTGATTTGTATCTTGAGAAAAGTGATTTTTAAAACCACTGAAGGTCAATCGTTTTTTTATGATGCTTAAGTTAAAGCTTTTCACGATTCTGTTTTTATTAGGTTGTACGTTAAACGGATGTAAGAGCAAAATTGAGGATTCCGAAACATACAGGCAGCTGTTAAGAAGTCAGGAAGAACTGGAGCGAAGGATGGATTCACTTAAAAGGAAAGAGTTTGAAATGCTTGATGATTCAGTTATGATAGAGCTCAGAAGTAAAACAGACTCAATCAGAAAGACTTCAGATTCACTTAAAAATGTTATAGAAGAAAAAATCCGTAAATCTAAAAATAAATCCAGATGAAAATACACGAATATCAGGCTAAAGGAATACTTCTGAAATATGGTGTTCCTGTTCAGAACGGTATCCCGATTACAAGCATGGATGAGTTCGATAGTGCCATTGAGACTTTAAAGTCTCACGGTATAAATCAGTTTGTAGTTAAATCACAGATTCATGCCGGTGGAAGAGGAAAAGGTAAGTTATTTGATCCTGAAACGCGCGAACTGCTTCTTGAAGGTGGAGTTAAGTTCACCACAGATGTTGATAAGGCAAGGGATTATGCTTCGAAAATGCTTGGTAAACTGCTTGTAACACACCAGACCGGAAGTGCAGGCAAAATTGTGAAAACTTTATTTATTACAGAAGGACTTGATTATACACATGAATTCTATATAGGGATATTACTTGACAGGAATTTAGGGAAAAACGTGATCATGGCTTCAACTGAAGGAGGTGTTGAAATAGAAAAAGTAGCTGAGGAAACGCCGGAGAAGATTATTAAGGAATGGATAGATCCTGAAATAGGATTAATGCCTTTCCAGGCAAGAAGACTTGCTTTTTCGCTTGGTCTTTCAGGTGAGATTTTCAAAGAGTTTGTAAATTTCATAACCAGGCTTTATAAAGCCTATGAAGAAAGTGATGCCTCACTTATTGAAATTAATCCTATGGCAATTTTAAAGAACAATAAAATTGTTGCCCTTGATGCAAAGATGACTCTTGATGACAACGCAATGTTCCGTCATCCGGACTATACTCAGTTAAGAGATATTAACGAAGAGGATCCTCTTGAAGTAGAAGCTTCAAAATAT
>JAOADS010000231.1 GCA_026417195.1 Ignavibacteria bacterium
GGCTAGCTGTGACCGGTGTTCTTCTCAGCCTTATAGGAGTCTATTACTACATTAAGATAATTTTATACATGTGGTTCCATCAGCCTCTAACTGAGTCCATTAAAGCAAAAGCTGATTTTTCGTTTGCTGCAGCAATGATTTCGGTTATTGGTCTATTTCTATTCGGGATCTGGCCTGAATTTATCTTAAAACATATCAGATCAATAATTAATTAACTTATAATCGTAATCCATCACACTCTATACATTTCGCTACACTTATGAAATTCTACTATTCAAAGTGGTACGAATTATCACAAACCAGTGATGAGAAGTTACAGAAACTTCTTAATCTTTTTTCTTATCTCTTGGTAAAATCAAACGGAGATCCAAATCAGGCAATCAAGTGGCTTAGCCGTCTTGATGAAAAATATATAATTTTTGATGATTCACTTTCATTTCAGGATTTTATTGATCTTCTTTTAGAAAAGGGTTTAATTAGAGAAGAAAAAGAGATATATTTTCTAACAGATTCGGGGAAGCTACAAATAAGAAAAGATTCTTTTAGTGACATTTTCGGAAATTTGAAAAAGTTTTCCGAAGGTATGCATGAAGTTACTGTAACAGGGAAGGGAACGGACAAGACAGAAATTAGCAGAAAGTATCAATTTGGAGACCAACCTTATAATATTAATATAACTCAAACCTTATCAAACTCCTTGATAAAAAACGGACTTGATGAATTCTTACTTTCAGAAGAAGATATTGAAATTTTTGAAACAGAACATCTTTCTCAGGTATCTACTGTCTTACTGATTGATATAAGCCACAGTATGATTTTATATGGTGAAGACAGAATAACTCCGGCAAAACAGGTAGCACTTGCACTTTGTGAATTGATATTATCAAAATACAGGAAAGATTCTTTGGAAGTTGTCGTCTTCGGAGATACTGCAGAACAAATAAATATCTCAGAGATTCCGTTTATTAAAGTTGGACCTTTTCATACAAACCTGAAAGCAGGTATTCAACTGGCAAGGCATTTACTCAAAACCCATAAAAATAAAAACAAACAAATATTTATAATCACAGATGGCAAACCTTCAGCTATCACTGAAAAAAACTCAGGTAGAATTTATAAAAACTCATGGGGTCTTGATCCCAAAATAGTAAATCATACTTTTGATGAAGCTCTGGCATGCAGAAGAGAACATATAGCAGTTACAACATTCATGATAGCAGATGATCCGTATCTTATAAATTTTATTAAAGAATTTACATCATTATGTTGTGGTAAAGCTTATTATTCAACACTAAACGAATTGGGACAGTTTGTCTTATCAAATTACATAAAGTCAAGACACAACAAGGAAAATTGAAATTCTTTTTTTTATTTCTTATATGTTATTCATATTGCCTATCTGACACGCTGATTCATTTAGGTAATTTCGGTACATTTCAAAATGCTGTTTCAGTTTCATGTGGAAGAGAAGAATTTGTGTTTGTGAGTGATTTGTCATCAAATCTCATTTATAAGTTTGATTTCAGCGGTAAACTATTGTCAAGTTTCGGCGGAACAGGCTTGGGAGAAAATGAACTTAATCAGCCTTACAGCATAGATGCTACAAACGGGCTTGATGTTATAGTAGCTGATTGCAGAAATAACCAACTGAAAAGGCTGGATTATAATTTAAGGTTTATTCAGTTATTCAGCTTTAATATATATAACTTAACTGCAGAGCCTTCATCTAAAATATATAATCCTGTAAGTGTCAGCGTATTGTCAACAGGTGAGATTTTCTTCCTGTTTGATGCAGGTTTGTATAGAGC
>JAOADS010000022.1 GCA_026417195.1 Ignavibacteria bacterium
GTCTATACCCCTGTAAACATCCTTTATCCTTACTTCCCTGTAACTTTTTACATATAACACTCCTTCCGGACAATGACCTAAATAGTAATTGGAATATCCGGGGAGTTCATCTTTATATTCTATTTTACTTCTGTCTATTGTTGAGTTTAACAGATCAACATCTATTCTTGAGTAATGAACCTTCATTGGTTTAGGCTCTTTGTAATGTGGTAATAACTCATCACTGCTTCCGGCTGCCTGTGGAAGTTCTTCATATCTGTAGATTACGTAGCTTACTCCACGGTCTGTGATATAGACACCTATGTCTTTATTCTTTGAGTAGAAGATAACTTCTTTTACTTTTCTGCCTTCTGTATCTCCAAGTTGTCCGAGGTTTGATTCAAAGCCCTGAATGAAACTATTATAAGGATTTGCAATTAAATGTAAATTAAAAAGAAAAAGAAAAGTAACTACTATTTTCATTTCTAATTGCTCCTTTTAATTTCCGGGATATAGTTCAATATATTTCATTTTTCAAGGATTAAGTAACAATATAATCTGCCGGCTCTCATAAAAATCCAGTAAAATCCTTCCCCAACTCTGCCTTGATTAACTATTAATTAAAAATTATATTTGCTTTGTTTCAAGAGGGATAGATTAGTGATGACGCTCCAAAAAGCGTCATTTTTTTTCTAATCCCAGAAATAAATATAAACATTTTAATTAATCAAAATGAAATCTGAAATAGTTGAATCCTTTGCCCACATGGCAAAAGAAAAGAAAATAGATAAAGATCTGCTTAGCAGTATTATAAAAGATGTCTTCGGAATGATGATAAAAAAGAAATACGGGCAGAATGCAAACTATGATGTAATAGTGAACATGGATAAAGGAGATATTGAAATGTATCTATCAAAAACAGTTGTGGAAGAAGTTACCGACCCAGACACTGAAATATCCGTTGAGGAAGCCCGTGATCGTTCAGGTGAAGAGCTTGAACCGGGAGACGATTATACAGAAGTACTTGATTACCTTTCTTTCGGAAGAAGACACATTGTAAATTTAAAACAGAATCTTAATCAGAAAATACGTGAAGTAGAAAAAGAGATAGTATATAATGAATATAAGGAACTTAAAGGTGAAATTATCGTAGGGGAAATTTATCAGATAAAACCAACCCATATTTTGCTGATACATAACTCTCACGAATTAACTTTTCCAAAAAGCGAACAGATTGCTAAGGAAAAGTACAAGAAAGGTGAGTCCATCAGGGTTTATATAAAAGAAGTATCAAAGAAAAATTCAGGTCCTACTTCAATTATAGTATCTAGGGCTGCTGATGACTTCCTGAAGAAACTTTTTGAACTTGAAATCCCTGAAATTTATGACGGCATAATTGAAATCAAGGGAATAGCAAGGGAACCCGGTGAAAGGGCAAAAGTTGCAGTTTATTCATATGATGACAGAATAGATGCTGTGGGAGCATGTGTAGGTATGAAAGGCATAAGAATTCACTCAATAGTAAGAGAGTTGGCTAATGAAAACATAGATGTGATAAACTACACAGATGATATAGCCTTATATATAGCCAGAGCACTGGCACCAGCAAAACTTAAAGACATTTACCTTGATAAGGAAAATAAAGTTGCCAAAATAATAGCTGATGAAGATCAGGTTTCACTTATAATAGGGAAAAACGGTCAGAATATAAAACTCGCAAGTAAACTCACCGGTTATGAAATAGAGGTTGAAAGGAAAGCCGATAAACCAAAGGATATTGAGGAAGCTCTTGAAAGAGAACTTGCCCGTAATGCAGAACTGGAAGAAAAGAAAGATCCAGTAAACGAAACCCTAAATGAAGACATTTCAGATGAAGAGGACAAGAATCATGACAATAACGGAAGAGGACAGGAAGAAATAAAAGAACACGATTTATCCCAGAATGAAGAAAATTAAAATCTTTATAAATATTTAATGCCTGAAACTGTAAAACCAAAAGGAATTCAGATATCCAGGATTGCCAAGGAAGTCAACAGACAATCCGCTGAAATACTTGAGTACCTCAAACATATCGGAGTTGAGGCTACAAGTGTTATGTCTAAAGTTGATGAGGAAATTTATAAAAAAATTCTCAGGCATTTCAGAAAAGATTTAGAAGAGGCTGAAAAACATAAACAGAAATTAATTGAGATTAAGAAAAAACATAAAGGGATAGAAATTTCAGAAATTGATGAAGAAATCAGGAAAGAAGAAGAAAAAAAGCAGAAAGAAGAAGAGGAAAGAAAGAAAAAAGAACTCGAGGAAGAGAGATTAAAACTGGAAAGAGAAAGACGCTTAGAAATAGAACTGGAAGAAAAAAGAAAGAAAATCATAGAAACACAGGAAAAATCAGAACAAGAAATAATTTCAAAGGAAACTAAACCGAAGCAAGGTGATGATTTAACCGATAAGCTTTCCCCTGAAGATTCAAAAAAGCCTAAAAAACTTTCCCAGAAGATCCAGGGATTTGTAATGCCTCCAAGCCCTGTATATAAAACTCCTGCCAAGCAGACACAAAAGAAAAAAGAGGATAAACCAAAAAAACCAGAAGCTAAAACTAATAAACCACCTAAATTTGAAAGAGTAACTATAAAGGATGATTCCCCGAGAATAAAGAAAAAGCCCTACCAGACGCCATTTACAAAGAAGTCTTCTACTTCAAGATCCGTATCCACTAAGGATGATTCCATAAAACCAGCAGAGACACAAAGTATAGAAGATAAAGAGAAGAAAAGGGACATTGAAAAAAAGGAAAAGTCAAGAAAGTATAAATATTCAGACGGGACCGATTCCAAGAAAAAACTAAAAAGGATTGAAGATGAAGAAGACGTACAGGAAGCTATACGTGAAACCTTAGCTAAAATGGATACCCCGGCTATTACTTCTCGTCAGCAGTTAAAAAGGAAAAAGAAAAAAGAAAGAATAGAACAGAAACAGATTGAAGAGCAAAAAGCTCTTGAGAAACAAAATGTTTTACAGGTAACAGAATATTTATCAACATCTGAGCTGGCTGCTCTAATGGGAATAGATGTAAGTGCTTTGATTCAGAAGAGTTTTGCACTAGGAACGATGATAACCATTAATCAACGCCTTGATAAAGATATAATAACCTTGCTGGCAGATGATTTCGGTTATAAAGTAGAGTTTAATAAAGAATATGAAGTTGATGTTTTGGCAGATACAGAGGATCCGGCTGAATCTCTTGTCACTCGCCCTCCTGTTGTTACGATTATGGGACACGTAGATCACGGTAAAACTTCTCTTTTGGATTATATCAGAAAAACCAATGTAGTAGCTGGAGAAGCCGGCGGAATAACACAGCATATCGGTGCGTATCAGGTAAAGCTGGATGAAGGTAAACTTATTACTTTCCTTGATACACCGGGTCACGAGGCATTTACGGCTATGAGGGCAAGAGGTGCTCAGATTACAGATATTGTTGTACTTGTTGTAGCAGCTGACGACAGCGTCATGCCTCAGACTGTGGAAGCTATTAATCACGCCCTGGCAGCCGGAGTCCCTATTATAGTTGCAATAAATAAAATCGATAAGCCCGGCGCAGACCCGCTTAAAATAAAAACCCAGCTTTCAGAAAAGGGAATACTTGTTGAAGAATGGGGAGGTAAGTATCAGAGTGTTGAGATTTCAGCAAAAACTGGGAAAAACATTGATCAGTTGCTTGAAAAGATTCTGGTTGAAGCTGAGCTTCTTGAACTCAAGGCAAATCCATCAAGAAGGGCAAGAGGTGTTGTGGTAGAAGCAAAACTTGACAGAGGCAGAGGCATAGTTGCAACTGTTCTGGTGCAGAAAGGAACCCTTAAAACCGGTGATTCATTTGTAGCAGGCAATCACAGCGGAAAGGTCAAGGCAATGTTTGATGAAAGAGGTCACAGAATTGAAGTTGCAAAGCCATCCACTCCTGTACAGCTTCTCGGATTTGACGGAATGCCTCAGGCAGGTGACACACTGGTTGTACTTGACAGTGAAAAAGAAGCAAGGGAAATAGCCCTGAGACGCCGCCAAATTACACGTGAACAGCAATTACGTCAGACAAGGTTAATTACACTTGATGATATTTCAAAAGAGATTAAAGAAGGAAAGCAGGTTGATCTTAATGTGATAATTAAAGGCGATGTTGACGGATCAGTTGAAGCTTTATCGGATTCACTGCTTAAACTGGGTTCCGACGAGGTGAAAGTTAACATAATTCATAAAGCAGTAGGAGAAATTTCAGAGCAAGACGTTTCGCTTGCTATAGCTTCTAAAGCAATTATAGTAGGTTTTAACGTAAGACCCAATCTTAAAGCAAGAAAACTTGCTCAGACAGAAAAGGTTGATATACGTTTGCACAACATAATTTATGACGTGATAAACGAGATCAAACTTGCACTTGAAGGTCTTTTGGAACCAGATAAGAAAGAGGAAGTGCTTGCAACTGTTGAAGTGAGGGAAACATTTAAAGTCCCGAAAGTCGGAACGGTTGCCGGATGTTATGTTGCTGACGGTAAAATATCACGTAATAACAAAGTGCGTCTCATAAGAGACGGGCTCGTTATCTTTGAAGGAAACATAAATGCCCTTAAAAGATTCAAGGATGATGTGAAGGAAGTAGAAGAAGGATTTGAATGCGGAATAAGTCTTGAGAATTTCAATGATATCAAAGTTGGTGATGTTATAGAAGCTTATACAATCATTGAAATGAAAAGGAAGCTACAGTAAATTCTAATATAAAATAGAACAGGTATGTCCGTAAGAACTGAAAAAGTTGCTGAAGAAATCAAACACCGGATAGCAGGTCTGATCAGTTCAGAGCTGGAAAAAGATGAAGCTGGACTTGTTACGGTTACAAGAGTTAGGGTTAGTCCGGATTTAAGAATCGCGAAAGTATATATGAGCTTTATCGGAAATAAATTATCCGCTGAAGAATGTATTGAAAAAATCAATTACAGGAAAAAGCAGATCAGGATGAACCTTAGTTCAAAAATTCATCTCAGGTTCATGCCGGATTTATTTTTCTATCACGACGACACTATTGAATATGCCAGCAGAATAAATGAAATATTAAAAGAAATAAACAAAGGAAATGATAAATCAGAAAAGTCTGCCGGGTGAACTTCACAACAATGAAGGGACACTTCTTTTAATAGACAAGCCTGCAGATTACTCCAGCGCAAGGATTGTAAATATAGTTAAGAAGTCTATGAATGTTAAAAAAGCCGGGCATTCCGGAACGCTTGACCCCAAAGCAACCGGATTAATGATAGTTTGTACTGAAAAAAAAACAAAAATACTTAAAGAAATTCTTGATTATGATAAGGAATATGAAGGGATTATGATAATAGGTTCAAGAACTCAAAGTTACGACTCAGAAACTGAACCATTTGATTTCACCCCGACTGATAATATCTCGGATGAAGAAATACATAAAACAGCAGAAAGCTTCATAGGTGAAATCGAACAGATTCCCCCTATGTATTCTGCGGTTAAGTTTAAAGGTAAACCCCTTTATAAATATGCCCGAAAAGGTCTGGAACTGAACAGAAAAAAAAGAAAGGTTAGCGTAAAAGAATTCGGGGTGATTGATATAAAAAAGCCCGAGATCAGATTCAGGATTGTATGTTCCAAAGGAACATATATAAGAAGCATAGTAAACGACTTCGGTATCAGACTTGGCACAGGAGCATACCTTAAAGAATTAAGGAGAACAAGAATAGGAGAGTTTCGCGTTGAAAATTCTTTCACTGTTGATGAATTCATCAAACATTACAGGAGTATCAAGGGTTCTGAATTATGAATATATTCCGTGACATTGATGAAATAGAGTTTGACAATAAGACAGTTGTAACCGTAGGTACTTTTGACGGAGTTCATCTGGCTCATCAGACCATACTTTCAAAGGTTAAAGAAATAGCCGAAAGCAATTCCTGCCGCTCATTTCTTATTACGTTTGAACCACATCCTCAGGAAATTTTAAAAAATAAAACTCCGGAAATAAAACTCCTTACAACCATAGAGGAAAAAATTGCTCTTATTGAAAACGCCGGAATTGATAACACATTGATAATAAATTTCACTGAAGGGTTTTCTAAAACTTCACCTCAGGAATTCTACGAAAGGTATATAATTAAAGGAACCGGATTAAGTGATATAGTTACAGGATACGATCATTTCTTCGGCAGAGACCGTGAAGGAGATATAAATACCCTTTACCAGTTTGCCGAGAAGTATGGTTTTAATGTTCATAAAGTTGAAGAGATAGACATTGAAGGAGAGCCTGTAAGTTCAACTCGAATAAGAAAATATCTTTCCGCGGGAAAAATTTCTTTAGCTAACAGGCTTCTGGGATATGAATACGGTTTCGATGCAATTGTTGTGGAAGGAGATAAAATAGGAAGAAGCATAGGATATCCAACTGTGAATCTGAAACCGGTAAAGGAAAATAAAGTTATGCCTGATGATGGTGTTTACTGTGTAAGGATAACATATAAAGACAATATCTATTACGGAATGATGTATCACGGATTCAGACCAACTCTTACAGAAGGGAAAAGAAAAGCCATTGAAGTTAATATCTTTGATTTCAGTGAGAACATTTACGGAGAGAAATTAAGAATTAATCTCATAGAAAAGCTCAGAGGCGATAAAAAGTTTAGTTCAAAAGAAGAACTGGTTAAACAGATAGAATTGGATAAAGAAGCAACAAAAACAGTAATAAACAAAACTTTTAAAGAAATAAAAATAAATAAATTTTAAACCAGGAGTAAAAAAATGCTTGATAAGGAAAAAAAGAAGGAAATCATAAGCAAATATGGCTCGGGTCCGAATGACTCCGGCAAAGCTGAGGTTCAGATAGCCATTTTAACTGAAAGGATAAATCAGCTTTCGTCTGATCATTTTTCCCGTCACAAGAAAGATAACCATTCACGTACCGGACTGCTTAAAATGGTAGGTAAAAGAAGGAGACTTCTCAGATACCTTGAAAATAAAGACATTGAAAGATACAGGAAAATAATCAAAGAACTCAACATCAGGAAATAAGAGTCTTGTAAATAGATCTGAGCTAACGCCAGTAGTATAAATTAAAAAACATTTAAACGGAAATTATGTTCATATCAAAACAAATTGAATTGGGTGGAAGAATACTAAGCATTGAAACGGGGAAACTTGCAAAACAGGCATCAGGATCCGTGCTTGCCAGATATGGCGACACGGTTGTTCTTTGTGTTGCAGTAGCGGAAGACTCACCGAAAGAAGGGCAGGACTTCTTTCCGCTTCAGGTAGAGTTCAGGGAGAAATCAGCTGCAGTCGGGAAAATACCCGGAAGTTTTTTCAAACGTGAATCCAGACCAAGCGAAAAAGAAATTCTTTCTGCCAGACTCATAGACAGGCCTATCCGTCCTCTCTTCCCTGAAGACTTTATGTGTGATACCCAGATAATCTGCACAGTTTATTCTTCAGATCAGGAAAACGATGCAGATGTGATTGCAGCAGTCGGAGCATCTGCTGCCCTTATGATTTCAGATATTCCGTTTGAGGGACCTGTGGGTGAAGTCAGAGTAGGTAGGATTAACGGTGAATTCGTTATTAATCCAACTCATTCACAGCTTAAGGAAAGTGAAATGGACATGGTTGTAGGAGGCACAGAAGATTCAATTGTCATGGTTGAAGGTGATGCCATGGAGTTATCTGAGTCCGTTATTCTGGAAGCACTGAAATTTGCACACGATCACATAAAGCTATTGTGCAGAATGCAAAAGGAATTTGCCTCTGAACTTAATATTGTTAAACGGGAGGTAGTTCCCGCTGAATTAAACAAGGAACTTGTTGAAGAAGTCAGAAACATTGTTTCAGGTCCGATAAGCGAGATACATCGTTCAAATGTTACAAAAGAAGAAAGAAGTAGAAGATATAAGGAACTTTTTGAGTCAACGGTTGCTTTACTGGCTGAGAAATATCCCGAGCAGGAAAAAACAGTAGCCAAAGTGTTTGAAGAAATTCAGTATTATGATATGAGGAAAATGATCCTGGATGAAAACAGAAGACTTGACGGAAGGAAAACAAATGAGATAAGACCCATAAGCTGTGAGGTTGGTGTTCTGCCAAGAAATCACGGATCAGCTTTATTCACCAGAGGTGAAACTCAGAGCCTTACTTCAATGACTCTTGGAACAAAAATGGACCAGCAGATACTTGACGGACTGCTTCCAGAACCAAGTAAAAGATTTATGCTTCATTATAACTTTCCTCCTTTTTCAACAGGTGAAACCGGAAGATACGGTTCTATTGGAAGAAGAGAAATAGGTCATGGACATCTTGCAGAAAGATCAATTGAAGCTATGCTTCCATCAATGGACGATTTTCCGTATACAATAAGAGTAGTTTCAGACATACTCGAGTCTAACGGTTCTTCATCTATGGCAACAGTTTGTGCAGGCTCACTTGCACTTATGGACGGAGGTGTGAAAATAAAACGCCCTGTAGCCGGAATTGCAATGGGACTTATTAAAGAAGGTGACAGAGTTGCAATTCTATCTGATATACTCGGTAATGAAGATTTCCTGGGTGATATGGATTTCAAGGTAGCTGGAACAAGTGAAGGAATTACGGGTCTTCAGATGGACATAAAGATAAAAGGTGTATCGTTTGAAATCATGGAGAAAGCACTTGAACAGGCAAGAGAGGGAAGGATGCATATACTTGCGAAGATGGCAGAAGCTATTTCCGAACCGCGTGAAAATATTTCACCTTATGCACCTCATTTATACACAATGACTATTCCTGTTGATATGATAGGGGCTGTCATAGGACCTGGTGGCAAAAACATCAGGCATATCATAGAAGAGTCTGGAGCTGAAATAAACATTGAAGATGACGGAACGGTTGTAATTGCAGCTGTATCAAAGGAAGCTGCAGGCAAGGCTCAGAGCATGATAGCCAGAATAACTGAGGTACCTGAGGTAGGAAAGATATATACAGGCAAAGTAGTAAGAACAACTGAGTTCGGTGCATTTGTAGAAATTCTTCCGGGCAAAGAAGGATTACTGCATATTTCACAGATTTCAAAAGACAGGATCAGAAAAGTTGAAGACGTTCTCAAAAGGGGTGATACTGTCACAGTAATGCTCACAGAAATCGACAAGGAAACAGGCAAATTTTCCCTGAGCAGAAAGGTCCTTCTTGATGATAAAAACAAAACTGAAAACACAAAAAACCCAAGAAGGTGATGATTGTATATAAAAAAGGGTTGAATTATTAACAGGGCCGTATTAACTTTGCACTAAATTTATTTATAAACTCTAAAGCATAGCTCTATGGAAAAAGTAAAAACAAATTCACATACGATATTTCCCCCTGCCGGGAACTGGGATGATGTGAATGAAAAATCTCATTCTATCTTTCCTCCTGCCGGTTCTTGGGAGTCATCATGTGAAAAGTCTCATTCTATTTTTCCTCCGGCCGGAAGCTGGGATAATGCAAACGAAAAATCTCATTCCATCTTTCCTCCTGCCGGTTCCTGGGAATAGTGAGCTTTGATTTTACCCTCAAGCCTTGGGTTAAACGCTCAGGGCTTTTTTAATTAATATAAAACTATGGATAGGAAAGAACTGATAAAACTTAAATGTGACTTGCTAATTAACGGTTTAAGGCTCAATGAGTTAAGAAAAGATCTTTTTGAATATCACGGATGGGATAAACAAAGATCCGAAAGTTTTCTGCCGGCAGAATTAAGACTCCCTGAAGAAGTTAATGTCCAGATAAGAGAAAACAGTGATGCCAACTTCAGGTTGAGAATAATTGATAACATACTTGTTTTACAAGACAGAGCTAACCGCATAGTCTGTAGTTCAGATTTTCTCTCACTTCCTCCTTTTGCAGACGATAAAACTTCAGACGGAACATCCTTCAGAGATATTGTTGTCTATAACGGAGTATGCAATCTCAATTTCACCTGGAATTATTTCTGTGATTATTTCAGAACAGGTAATGCATGTCGTTTCTGTAACCTTACACCCGCACAGGACTTTTATCCTGAAGAAAACATAACTAATTCATATAAAAACGCTGTTCAGATTGCAGATGTCATAGAAACAGTAAAGCTTTACCACACAGACCCAAAGGTTATCCTTACAAGAGGAACACCTCATGAGAAACACGGACTCGGCGGAACTATACAGATACTTGAGGAGCTTTCCAAACGTTTCCCGTTTAATGGCCATAAAAACAGAACTAAGGTCCTTTTCACAATATCTCCCACAAAGAACATAAACGATGTGAAATTAATGTATGAAACAGGGATGCATTCTGTTTCATTTAACTTTGAAGTTTTTGACAAAGGTTACTGGAAAGCAATAGTACCCGGAAAAGATAAATATATAGGCAGAGATTTGTGGGAAGCATCCCTTGTTGAAGCTGTAAAATATTTCGGAGAAGGTAGGGTTTTCTCAGCTATGATAGCGGGACTGGAACCAAGACAAACCTTACTTGATGGAGTAAGGTGGTGTTGCGAAAGAGGAATCATCCCTATAGTTGTCCCTTTCAGTCCCGAAACCGGGAGTCAGTTTGAAGGTTTCAGACCACCAACATATAAGTGGATGATGGACACTATGTTAGAGGCATCAGACATAATACTTGAAAAACTTTCTTTCCTCTCTACTGCAGAATACTGGAGAGACGAAGCTCCTATATGCGCTGAGTGTTTTACTGGAGGATTCATTTATGATATAGTGAAGGAAAAAGCTGGACTAAAGGATTTTCACAGCGGACATACTATGAACAAAGAAAGAAACAGGTCAAAACAAACCGGCGAATTTATCAGTCTTAACTGAAATGACACTTGATGAAGCAATAAAGCTTAAAACAGAACTTCTGCTTGAAGGTCTCACGATCACTGAAGATGCTATGGGGACTGTTGGCGAAGGCGGGCTTGAAAAAGTTTTCTGGGTATTTGAAATGACTCCCTTTGAACACAAAGGCTCAGGTGACGGAAGCCGGCCACTTCCAAACGATATGCTTCTGCCTTATGACATGTATGTTGATGTAAGATATAATCCTAATTCACGTTTCAAGGTAAGCCTTTCAGGAAATTCCATTATACTTTTAAAAAACGGTCTTGAAGTCTGTGAAGTTCGCTGGCCTAAACGTCCGGACTTTTATGATAGAAAAACTTCAAGCGGGGAATTAATGAAGAAAGTTGCTTCTGTGAGAGGTGATTGTGGACTAAGGATTTGTTTTGACAACGCATGTAATTATTTTTCAAAGAATGAACAATGTAAGTTCTGTAATATAGTCCCCTCAAGACAGCGTAACAGGAAACATGTAGTTACGGTCAAAGAAACTCAGGACATATATGAAGTTGTTAAAGAGGCAATAATTGATAACGAAATATGTCCTCACCTTGCAATGACAGCCGGAGCCGCAGCTGATGACGGTCTTGGAAATCTTCCGCAGATTCTTGAAGGACTTAAACCTTTACAGAAGGAAAAATATTTCCCTGTTGTAACAGCAATTACCGCAACTCGTAATCATGAGGAAACTGAATACCTCTGCAGCTCTGGCATCAGTTCTGTTGCATTTAACATAGAAATCTGGGACAAGGAATTATTTTCTGAAATATGTCCGGGCAAGCAAAGAAGGATCGGAAGGGAAAGATGGATTCAGTCTCTGTTTGAAGCCCGTGACTTACTAAAGCCAGCCAGAGCCTTAAGCAGTTTCGTTGTTGGTCTTGAGCCGGCAGAGTCTTTACTTGAAGGTATAGAATTTCTAAGTTCAAACGGTATATTTCCTATAATGAGTCCGTTTATCCCTATGGTTGGCACTGAATATGAAGGGAAGCCTTCGCCCGATGCAGACTGGATATGGGACGTTCATGAGAAAGCAACTGATATTATATACAGAAACCTCCCTGAAGCTTTCTCAGATGAAATATGGAACGGCGATATAGGAATATGTCCTAGCTGTACAACTACAAAGCTTTTTTTCGATTTTATGAGGAGGATAGTGCCAAGAGAAAATCCGCGCCGCAGGACCTCACAAAAGAGTGTCGAAGCGTTTATTTAAGCTGATCTCTATCAGCTAACAATATTAATTTAAAATTTCCTTGCTAGAAGTTTATTGTAAAATAATTTTAAAATTAATATTGAATATGAAACTCAAATCTGAATTCAAATCATTTATTTTTTTATTCACACTCTCAGTTTTAATTTCCTCCTGCGGAGGAGACAATGTAACGAGCCCGCCGCCAGGCGGAGGAGGAAATCAGCCACAGGGGATATTCATACTCGGTTCTTCACTTTATCTGAAAGAAGTTGACATTATAACCGGCTCCGAGACACCTCTGCATAATTACGGAACTGATCCAACTTACAGAAACGGCTTATATATTTTCTGGAGAGATGGGGTAAATAACTCATATGGCCTGTGGAAAAAGGACGCTCAAGGAACAAGACACTGGCTTGATATACCTGTAGGCATTGGCTCAAATCCTGACCCAGCCCCGCCGAGAATCTCACATACAGGAGACTATGTTTCCTATGACGCCTTATGTTACCATCCGATTACAAATGTTTACGGACAATACGTACTTGTATATGAAACATCAAATCCGGGAAATGTAAACGACGTTGTTAGGGTTTTGCACAATTACAGGAAAGCTGCCTGGCTTCCTCCAGGCTCCGGAGCTCCGCACGGAAGACTGATACTTATGGGTTACAGTGACAACGGATATAACAAAATCTATGTAACAGACGGACAGTTATTGAATCCGGTAGAAATAAGTTGGGATACTTTAAGTTATGACTTCCCGTTACAGGCTGAACCAAGTCCTGACGGAACTAAACTGGCTGTAGTAACAAGAAACGGTGATCTGTATACAGCCACTCTTAATTTGAATAATTTCACTGTATCAAATGTAACCAAAGTGAGAACAGGTAATGTGACAGACAAGGCAAGAAATCCGGTATGGTCACCAGACGGAAAGTGGATTGCTCATCACTGGGGAACGGCACTTGTTGAGCCTATCTGGATTTCAAATCCGCTTGCCGAAACTCAGCCTATAGTTCCCGGCATAAGCGGATACACCTATTCGCAGATTTTCTGGCGGTAAAAAAGAACTTCAGTGTCTGGCTTTAACCTGATCAGTTCTTTCAAGAAATTCTCTGACAACAGGGTCACTCGTTGTTCTTAACTCTGAAGGTGTACCTTCAAAGTGGATAACTCCGTCATGCATCATAGCCACCCAGTCACCTATTTCATAAACGGTGAATATGTCATGAGTTACAATAATTGAAGTTACACTAAGTTCCTTACTTCTTGCAACTGTGTCCATAAGTTCATCAATTGTCTCACTTGTAATCGGATCAAGTCCCGTTGTAGGTTCATCGTAAAGTATATATTCCGGATTTGTTGCAAGTGCTCTTGCAAGTCCTACACGTTTTCTCATTCCGCCGGAAAGTTCAGAAGGCATAAGGTTTTCAGTGCCGGGAAGGTTAACAAGTTTAAGTTTTTCTGTTACAATTTCTGAAATCTTTTCTCTTGGAAGTTCTGTATTTTCTTTAAGTCCCAGACCTACATTTTCACCAACAGTCATGGAATCAAAAAGCGCAGCGCTTTGAAAAAGAAATCCGAATTTTTTTCTTACCTCATAAACTTCCTTTTCATTCATTCTGGTTATATCTGCTCCGTCTATTAATATATTTCCTTCATCAGGTTTAAGAAGACCGATGATATGTTTAAGCAAAACCGATTTCCCGCATCCGCTGGCACCTATGATAACCGTAGTCTTTCCCTTATCTATGTTAAGATTTACTCCTTTTAGAACCTGTTTTGAACCGAAACTCTTTTTCAGATTTTTTATTTCTATCATTTTATTTTAAGCATTTTTAACCTGAGAAAATTCAAGGCAGCTTTGGACATAATTTCCTTATTCTTTAATCTATCTTTTGAGAATATAAACTTTACTGCATCTGATGAATTTTTGTCTGAATATCCTATCCATACAAGTCCTACCGGTTTATTTTTAGTTGCCCCTTTAGGCCCCGCTATTCCAGTTGATGACAGCCCTATATCAGTAAAGGATTTTTTTCTTACGCCTTCTGCCATTTCAATTGCAACTTCTCTGCTTACAGCCCCGAATTTTCTTAATGTTTCACGACTTACACCAAGCAGTTTCTCCTTTGCCTCGTTACTGTATGAAATAACAGAGTTCATGAAATATAAAGAACTGCCGGAAATGTCAGTAAGCATTGAGGAAATAAGACCACCTGTACATGATTCCGCAACAGAAACTGTTAGTTTCTTTCTTTTAAGAATTCCGGAAACTACTTTAATCAGTGAACTTCCGTCAGATGAATATATGAAATCTTTAGCGTTTTCCTGAATAACATCAGATGCCTTTCTTAGAAGCCGTCTTGCTCTGTTTTTATCAGCGGATGAAACATTTATAACTAAACGAACTTCAAATGCAGAGGGAAGATATGAAAGCTTTATGTTTTCATTTCCGGATCCGAAATGTTTTTTCCATACAGGATGTAAAACGTCAAACAACTTAGATTCACCAATTCCGGCTAAACAGAAGGTTCTACTTAAAAATACTTTTCTATGCTCTCTGCTGAATTTCCTGATAAGTAGCGGCTTCAGCCGCTTACTGAAAATTGCTTTCATTTCAGCAGGAACACCGGGTAAAGCACAGAAAACCTTTTTGTCTTTATTTATAAGTATGCCCGGAGCTGTTCCTGTTGGATTTTCAAGTGGAATTGAAATCTCCGGAATATATGCCTGTTTGATATTAGACTCGGGCATCTCCAGGCCACGGCGTCTGAAAATTTTTTTTATATTGTTGAGAGTTCTATTATTCAGTCTGAGAGGAGATCTGAAAAATTCTGAAATACAATCTAAAGTAAGATCATCGTCAGTAGGTCCAAGTCCGCCAGTAATTATAATTACATCATACTTATTCCATGCCCTTCTGAATTCCTTTTTGATTTCGCTTTTATTATCCGGTATGGTTACATGTCTTTCAAGGGGAAATCCCATTGAAAATAGTTGAGAACCTAAATACACTAAATTACTGTTGAGGGTATTGCCGTTAAGCAACTCATCACCAATAGAAATAAAAACAGATTTCATTTAGATACTCTCAGGAGAAAAATTTGACAAGAAACTTGAACCAGATAAAGTGAGTAAGAACTGCCGTTATGACACCTGCATATATACCTGATATGACATCATCCATCATAATTCCGTATCCGTTATCCATATCGTCAAAAAACCTTGCCGGCTGAAGTTTTATAATATCAAAGAACCTGAAAACAATTAAGCCGATGAGAGTAAATGCTACCTTAGTTGGTCTGATAGTGGTGGGATCAAGGCTTTTTGCCTTAAAAAAGTTATCAAATAAAATAGTAGCCACCAGATATGTAAACCATAAACCTACGATTTCGTCAATGACTATCTCCGGAGGATCAGGTCCGTATCTTTTTCTCATAAGTTCTGAAACGAAAACACCGGCAGTGAAGCCGATTAATATTGCTATCAGCATAACTTTCGGTTCAGAAAAACCGGGTATGTAAAATATAAAAGCACCAAGTAAGCTGCCTGCAGTACCTGAAGCGATGGGAAAGAATCCTGTAAACAGTCCGCTGCCGATAAGTTTAAATACAAACGGAACTTTTATGTCTTCGTTAACGGGATTTTTCTCTTTGAAGATCTTCACAAACTATGTTTCAGTATTTGATTCAAAAAAATATGCTGCTCCGCTGAGAACTGTTAGTAATGTAACAATCAACAAAAGATAATAGCTTATTTCTGAATATAAAAAGCCATCAGCAAAATCCCTGATCACGGGAAAAAGTAAACTTAAAGAATATAAGCCTATGACAAGGAAAATAAAAATCATCTGAACAAAGGTTTTTAATTTCGATATAAATGATGTCTTAAATTCCCTTCCTCTGAGTTCCTGAACAGACCTTATAGCAGTTAAAACAATGTCTCTGAAAATAATAATTGCAACAATGAACCCTAAAGATAGGAATTTATTCGTACCAAACAGATCCGGATAGTTAATCTCAAGAAAATAAAATCCGATGAAAGCTGACGACGTAAGTATCTTGTCTGCAAGGGGATCTATGAAACGTCCCCATTTTGTTTTAAATCCATATTTCCTTGCATACCATCCGTCATACCAGTCAGTAAGAGCTGCCAATGAGTAAACAGGAAAAGACAAGACTATCATCAGAGATTCCTTAGATAAAAAAAGAAACAAAAAAACTGGTGAAAGAACTATCCTTAAAAGGCTTAATGTGTTTGGCAGATTCAATTCCTCTCACGTTCTATAATAACTGCTATCCCCTGCCCTACTCCGATACACATAGTAGCAAGTCCTAATCTCAAATTCCTTTTCTCCAGTTCATAAAGCAATGTTGTTATAATCCTCGCACCGCTCATCCCAAGAGGATGTCCAAGTGCTATCGCTCCTCCGTTTACATTTACTTTGGACAAATCCAGACCAAGTTCGTTTATACATGCAATCGCCTGTGATGCGAAGGCTTCGTTCAGCTCTATGAGATCTATATCTTCTGTTTTAAGACCAGCTCTTTCCAAAGCCTTTCGTGTGGCTGGCACAGGTCCTATTCCCATATAATCCGGTTCTACTCCTGCAACAGCTGATGAAATAATCCTTGCTCTTTTTTTCATATTGAGTTCATCAGCCGTTTCACCTGAAACAAGCATTAAAGCACAAGCACCGTCATTAACGCCGGAAGAATTACCTGCTGTTACCGTTCCGTTTTCTTTCACAAAAGCCGGTTTCAGTGAAGCAAGTTTTTCAATTGTAGTATCAAATCTGGGAAACTCATCAGTATCAAAAATAAATGTCTCCTTTTTCTGTTTGATTTCAACCGGGACAATCTCATCTTTAAATCTGCCTGATTCTATTGCTACCTTCGCCTTCATCTGTGAGCTTAATGCAAACTTATCCTGCTCCTCACGGCTGATATTATATTTCCTTGCTACATTTTCAGCAGTTTCTCCCATTGAATATGGATAATACATCTGGGCGAGTTTCGGATTTGTAAATCTCCAGCCTATTGTTGTATCGTAAACCACATTTGTTCTCGAAAATGCCTCCTGTGCTTTCGGCATCACAAACGGAGCTCTCGTCATAGACTCAACTCCGCCTGCAATTACAATTTCTGCCTCAGAACATTTGATAGCCCGTGCCCCGTCGATTACTGCCTGCATACCTGAGCCGCATAATCTGTTCACGGTTACTCCGGAAACAGATACAGGCAGACCAGCAAGAAGAGCAGACATTCTTGCAACATTACGGTTATCTTCGCCAGCCTGATTGGCACAACCTAAAATCACATCTTCTATTAATTCAGCAGAAATACCTCTTGATTCGAAATTTCTCTTAACGAGTTCCCTGATTACAGCCGCAGCCATGTCATCAGGCCTTATATCCTTAAGCGAACCGGCATATTTCCCGACAGCTGTTCTCAGAGCATCAGCTATATAAACTTCCTTTTTAGACATAAATTTTTCTGAATATAGCAAAAATACCTATTAAACGATGATAAAAC
>JAOADS010000232.1 GCA_026417195.1 Ignavibacteria bacterium
TTCCATGAGTTCCGCCCATCAGTAGGTCTACCGGTTCTTCCTTCATCCACTGGTGAAGCGTAAAGAGGTCACCTAAAGCCTTGACTTTTCCGTCGATACCTGCTTCCTCCAGCATATCCCTGATTTCCTTTCTTCCTATTGGATCAACTCCGTCAGTAGGTTCATCAAGAAATATCAGTTCAGGTTCGCTTAGCATAGCCTGTGCAAGTCCTAACTTCTGCATCATTCCCTTTGAATATTTTTTTATCTTGGTTTTACGCCAGTTTGCAAGATTCATCACTGAAAGTAGTTCATCAATTCTTTTATCCATATTACTGTCATTTCTCATCCCTGAAAGCTGTCCGTAATACCTGAGCACCTGTTCCCCGGTTAGGTAATTCGGGAATCTGTGATTCTCAGGCAGATATCCTACCTTTTTCTTTGATTTATATTGCCTCACATCAAGACCGAAAAGCTTTGCCTCACCTTTTGTAGGAAAAGTTATTCCAAGAAGAATTTTTATGAGGGTTGTTTTACCTGCGCCGTTAGGTCCCAGAAGTCCGAATATCTCACCCTGACTTACAGAAAATGAGAAATTTTTAAGTGCATCAACTGTTTTCTTTGAAAAACCTGATACGTATTGCTTTGAAAGGTCTTTTGTTTCTATTACATTCATTTTCCGTCTTTCTTTGTAAATTCTTTCAGAAAATATTCGTATTCTCCTTTTGTTATTACGTCTGGTTTCTCGTTCTCTTCATCATATGCTTTAAGAGCTTCCAGTCTTTTATCCTTAACTTCACCCCAGAAAGCTTCAGCTGTCTGAAATTTACATCCGCATTCCTTGGCAAAGAATGTTACGTCACGGTCTGAAGAAATAATTTTAACAAGTTTGGGACTTTTAGCTTTCTCTATGAGATGCTTTATCAGACCATCAGCGTTTCCGTAATCAGTGCCTGTGTCTGTTTTGGAGAATTTAACTTCTATGTTAGATTTATGAGTATTCTTCCCGTAACCGTCAAAAACAAGAATACACTTTACACCTTTTCTGAAAAAATGACTCTCAAGTTTTGAAATCAAAGTATCAACACATACATCCTGTGACTGCTTGAGAAGTATTTTCAACTCGCCCACTCTATGCATCAGGTTATATGCGTCAATTATTACTGTCTCCATAAATTTTAAGGTTTATTTCTGTACATAAGTCTCGGGAAAGGAACTGATTCCCTCACGTGTTCAAGTCCGCAAATCCAGCATACAACTCTTTCAATTCCCATACCAAATCCCGAGTGGGGAACGCTTCCGTATCTTCTTAGATCCAGATACCACTGGAACGCATCAAGAGGCAGATTATGTTCCTTGATTCTTTCTGTAAGTAACTGCAGGTTATCTTCGCGTTCAGAACCACCAACTATTTCACCATAAGCTTCAGGAGCAAGAACATCAACACCTCTTACCACTTTGGGATTATCCGGATCTCTTTTCATATAAAATGCCTTGGCTTCAGCTGGCCAGTTGTAAACCATAACCGGACGGTCATAATCTTCCACGACGGCTTCCTCATGCGGCGCTCCGAAATCTTCACCCCAGGGGAAAGGTCTTATTTCTTCCTCGCCACCGTCAGATTTCTTACGGATTAAAGGAATATTTTTCCTGTTTATTATTGTAATAGCTTCATCGTAGGTTATTCGCGGGAAAGGTTTTTGTACAGATTCAAGTTTTGATAAGTCTCTTCCCAAGAAGAGCAATTCTTTCTTTCTGTTCTCAAGCACACGCTGGACTATATAAACT
>JAOADS010000233.1 GCA_026417195.1 Ignavibacteria bacterium
TCGTCCTTAATGTTAGCTAAGGATGAATAAACAATTCCCAAATTATTCAAAGCAGTTGCATATCTTTCAGGATACTTGTTCTTCAAACCTAAGTCAAGAATTTTTTCAAATGTATCAATTGATTTTTGCAGATTAAGCATAGGATACTCAAGCTCAGCAAGCTTGGCATAGGTAATTGCAAGATTATTAAGTGTACCGGCATATTCTTCAGTAATGGTTTCATTTTTGTATTTCAAGGCTTCTGTAAAATACTGAAGTGCTTTTTTATAATTACCGGAAGGATCAGAAAAACGGGATAAAGTAATGTAAGCAGCCCCTAAGTTGCTTAAAGTCTTTGCATATTCAGAATATTCCCTGAATTTAAGAAACACTTCCAGTCCCTGCAAATAAATTTCAATAGCTTTTAGACTGTTCTTTTCCGAATCTTCCGCATCTGAGAGTGAAGTATAGGCATTTGCCTTTTTACATGAAACCCGTGCATGTTCAACAGGTTCAGTATCACGATTTATAAATTTCAGACATAGCTCAAAAAAATCTATAGCTCTGATCGCATTTACCGAAGTATCCTCAACTCTGGACAAATGCCAGTATATCATTCCAAGATAAAAAGATGCTTTTCGTTTTTCCATTTCACCACCTTTACTTAGAACCCTGTTAAAAACATCCGCTGAAGCATATAAATACTGTGGCATTGAAGCACTCGCTAAAGCCGATACATAAATCTTTACACCGAGCTGAACCAATACATCAATATCTTCACTGAAAATTTTCCCCAGCAAACTAGCTGAATCCAGACTCCCGTCAATATATGGAGATTTCACAACATGTTCTAAATATACTTCCTCGCATTTAATAAGTTTACCCGGTAAAACATTCATAAACTCTTTATTCTCCAGCTCTTCCAGCCATTTCCTCCATTCATATTCTTTTCCTTCAAGTTCAAAAAAAGACGCTGCTTTTTTAATATGTTCAATCTTAAAAATCCCGTTATCTGAATACACTCCGCCGGCAAAAAGAATTTTCAATGTTTCAAGTATTGTCTTTTCCTCATTAATCATCAACTCATATCTCTTCTCCATCTCCCTGAGCTTCATAAACAAAGAACCTATTGTCCCGTTGAAGATAATTTTCCCCCAGTCTATTCCTAAACTCTTCGCGAACGTTTTAGCTTCATCTTCAGAGATTTTACCTGTTTCTATAACATCCCTGAATACTGTTTCGATATCAATGTTATATTCAATCATACGGTTTTTCGCCTTTGTGAATTCAATTCCTGAATGACACGTTGCTATTATCGGAATATTCTTAAGTCCGGCGGTTTTAAACATCAGATGATAGTTATCCTGTTTTTCTATATAATACTGCAAGTCATCTATGAAGATCAGCTTCTTCCTCCAGAAGCAGAAATCTGCAGGAATAGAAAATTTCTGAAATGAAACAGCTCTTGGGACTAGAATGCTGAAAGACTTTCTGTAGTTCCTGAATGCGTTGAATATAGCCCTGCTTTTACCGCTTAAAGGCGGACCAACTATAAGAACGTTGCTTCTCCTTTCAAGTTCTCTCTGAAGCTGCACATCAATTTTTCTTTGAAAATAAATCTCATTGTAAGGACGTTCACCCAGAATCTCGGAAGGTTTTAACTTTTTTGAGTTTTTCCATATCCATTTTTTCTTTTGAACCCAAAACAAGCATCACAAAATTTTTGTTTTGATAATAGTCTCTGTAAAAATTATACAAATCATCCCAAGAA
>JAOADS010000234.1 GCA_026417195.1 Ignavibacteria bacterium
TCGCTCGTCGGCAGCGTCAGATGTGTATAAGAGACAGGGAAAGGATTATCCCGTAGAGTGGATTTCTCTTAGAACAGACTATAAATATGATAAACTTTACAGATTGATCAAGGTTAAAACACCCGAGGGCAAATTCATAGAATACTGGTATGATCAATATGGCAGACAAAGCCGGAGGAAAACGCCTGATGCTGGCTATACGAAATACAGTTATGATAACAATAATAACCTTATTTTAAGTCAGGATGAAAATCAGCGTTCAGTTGCACAACAACTTTTCACACGGCGTACCTATGATGGACTTAACAGGATACTTACAATCGGAAATGTGAAAATATCGGGAGGCACTATTGAAACCGGGCCTATGGGTGATACTTTACTTCCTGAACCTGATTATTCTCCTTCTGATGACAGTTTGTTAGTCATCAATGTTTATGATACTCTTTCAAATGCAGTATCTCAGATATTTTCAATGAATATACCTTCTGATTATTACGGTAGTTTTTCCAATAATACCAGAAGCAACCTTGTTGCTACAGCCTATCGTACACGTACAGGTGACCCATGGAATTTTAAATTTTACAGATATGACGCAAGAGGCAGAGTAATAAGATTCTGGCATTATCTTTCAGGGCTTGGGTGGAAGAGTCAGCAGTATTACTATAACAGCCAGAATCAGTTAACAAGAATTCTTTATCAGCCCGGAAGTTCAGACTTCAGACTTATAAGCTATGAATATGATCTCGCTGGCAGACTGAAGGATGTTAATCTGTTCGTATCTNAAGAAATACCGGTTTTTGAGGGTGAAGAAGATATGGAAGCTGCTCTCAGTCAGCCCGGTTCGCTTTTCAGGCTTACAAGATATGAATATAATGCAAATTCACAGGTAATGAAGCATTATATGAATTCAGATCAGTTTTATATAACCTATTTCTATAATTCAAGAGGGTGGATCAGTTCAACGATAAATAATGTGCAACCATGGATATTCCGTTATGTTCTGCTTTACAATCCTAACGGAAATATCAGAAAACAAATAATTCAGGGAAGCTACAATAATGCATTATATGGCGGTGATCTTCACTACACATATATTTATGATAATTCAAACCGTCTTTTAAAAGCAGATATGGATTCCGGTATGTCAGGGAATTCATATGATATAATCAACGGATATGATAAAGAAGGTAATCTGAAAATACTGAAACGATACGGGTCTAATAATGACCTTGTAGATAATTTCGTTTATGAATATGTTCAAGGAACGAACAGGCTTAGAAAGCTGAATCCGTTTCAGGTAACAGATGATTTCAGTTATGACCCGAACGGAAACGTAAGAGAAGATAAAATAAGTTTTAACTATGAAATGAAGTACGACCACAGAAATCTTTTAACGGAGATGCGTAATGAAATACTTGCAAATGATACTTACTGGATAAGATATTACTACGATGAGGCGGGGAACAGGGTTAGAAGATATGTTTTGAGATATAACGGTATCAATCCGAATCCTCCTGAAGACTGGGACAATCCCGGAACAAATTGGGTGATTTTTTCAGATGAGTATTACGTACTTGATTTTACAGGAAGGGAGATAGCGATGTATGAAAGAGATGCCGTAACACCGCTTCAGATTAAACAATGGAACATCAACGGATTGGACTGGGTCGGATACATCGGAGCAGACGGCAAGAAAAGATATTTTCTTAAAGACCATTTGGGTAG
>JAOADS010000235.1 GCA_026417195.1 Ignavibacteria bacterium
ATATGCACTACCTTGATCATGAGAACAAAGTTGTGCTTATTAAAACTCTGGCTAAAGTTTTCCCACTAAGGGCCTTGATAAATCTAAGAAACAGAAGAGTCACATATACAGATAATAAGTATAACGGTGAATTGATAAGCATATTTATAGTTACCTGCAACAGACTGGAATTCCTGAAAAAATGCCTGACTTCCCTTCTGAATACCATAAAAGAAATTAACCATGAAATAATAATATGGGACAACGCATCAAATGACGGTACCGCTGAATATCTTGAAAGCATTAAAGACGATAAGATACAGATAATACGTTCAGAAAAAAACATAGGTACCGGTGCAAAGGCAGAAGCTGCAGCTTTATGTAAAGGTGATTTCATAGTAGGTATTGACGATGACGTACTTAAATTTCCTCAAGACTGGCTTCTGAAAATGATTTCTGCTTATAAATCTGTACCACGAATTGGATACCTTGCAACAGATGTTATACAAAACGAACATACTACAGGAGCTAAACCATCTGAGCAACACTATGTAAATAAAAAATTCGGAGACTTCGTCATACAGTTCGGTCCAGCTGGCGGCTGGTGCTTTGTTATTTCACGGGAAGTGTTCAGAAAAATAGGAAACTTCAGAAACCTGAAAAACAGAATTTTCTTCAGTGAAGACGGAGATTACATAAACAGACTTAAGAGAAAAGGTTACCGTTTTGGAATATTGAAAGACGTTAAAGTTTTTCACGCCACAGGTGAGTTTTATAACAGAGATTACAAAGAGCTTTATAAAGCCAAGATGGAAGATTACAATCTCAACAAAGCTGAAAAATATCACAGGCAACTTAACTTAAGAAGGATTTTAGACATAAGAGGAATGTTAAATAGTTTCCTTGATTTCGCAGAGAGAAACCTACCTGAAGTAAAAAATGAAAATTAACTTTATTGTTCCTGAAATTAGCCGTACCGGAGGTATGAATATTATCTTCCAGTATTCAAACAGACTTACAGACAGAGGACATGACGTGATATTATATACACCGATTGTACCTTTCAATCTTCACAAAAACCAGCTGAGACTTTATTATCAGAAGTATCAGATAAAATCTGTTTTAAAATGGATGTCGGGTAAAATAATTCCGGAAAACATTTACGGCTATAAATTCAAGATAAAATATGTTCCTTTTATGCACGGAATTTTTGTAAGAGATGCAGACGTATCAATTGCTACTTCCTGGCCTACTGCTTATCCCGTTTATAACTTTAACAAATCAAAAGGAAGGAAATATTACCTTGTCCAGGACTATGAATCTTGGAATTCAAACATAAAATATGTTGACCGCTCATACACTCTGCCTTTAAGGAAAATGGTCTGCTCGAAACACATGCAGAAACTGCTTGAAGAAAAGTTCGGAGAAAAATCAAAACTAATTTACATTGGTCTAGACAGAGATAGATTCCACAACAGATATAAAAGATTTAATGATCCACCTGTAATATTGTTCAATGATCATCCTTTACCTAATAAAAACGTAGAAGGCAGCATTTACAC
>JAOADS010000236.1 GCA_026417195.1 Ignavibacteria bacterium
GCAGTATGATGCAAGAGATTTCTTTGCAAATACAATATCTGCATAATGCACAACACATGTATCTGAAAATCCGTCACCTATGAAAACACTTACTTCCTCATCGGAGGTAAGGTTCATAAGCAGGTTTCTCTTACTTGTACCACATCTGTTACAGTCTGAGTCTGAATAAGGGAATTCGATTGTAAATGACTTACCGTCATCTGATAATATCATAGTGTTTGAATAAAAAGGAATCTCCAGATTATGATTTTTCAATATGCGGCTTATGTAATAATCCAGACCTTCGCTTAATATAGTAAGTTTAATATTTCTTTCATTACAGAATCCGTAAAACTCTCTGAAACCTGTAACAATTTTCTGTGAATCTATGATTTTATTGAAAATTCCAATGTCAAAGTTCTCTATAAGTGAACACTCTTTTCTGAAACACTCTCTTGCACCAATTTTTCCGGATTCAAAGTCAGATATAACCAGATTCCATGCAGATTTGTTTTTAATAAATACATTTCCCATTTCAATCCACGTGTCGTTTGTGGTAACCGTGCCGTCAAAGTCTGTAAATATTTTGAGTTTTGAGGAAAACAACAGACGAAAATAAATTTTAATGTATGCTTATTCAAGACAAGATTTTCAATCTGGAAATGTAAAGTGAGTCTATTTGCCCGGAGAATCAGGCTGAGCTGAGGTGTTTCTGCCAATGTAAAGTTTTCTTTTGTTCTCAGGGAACTTTTCCACTGCATACCTCAGCATGGTTCTTGGCATTTTTCTGTGGTTTTTCATCAGGAACATCTCAAGTTTTTTCATATCTTTTTTTCCGCATTCCCTCAGCATCCATCCGCATGCCTTATGTATCAGGTCATGTTTGTGACTGAGAAATTTTTCACTAAGCCTGAATATGTCACCGAAATCATTTCTTTTTATAAAGGCAAAACACGATATCACTGCAATTCTCTCTTCCCAGAGAAAACCTGAATCTGCAAGTCTGTAAATCAGGTCACGTTCTTTATCAACGAAGAATTCACCGATTATCTTGTGTGCAGATATGTCAACAAGGTCCCAGTTATTTATGAATTTCGTATTACGTAAATAAGTTTCCAGGATCTTTTGCCTTTTTTTCTCATCCGAGCCTTCAAATAGTCTTACAATCATTGATACACCTGCTAACCTTACTTCATGAACTTTATGTCTTATTAATTTTTCAATTTCACCTAAAGGGAGATCTCTGAACTTCCTGACCGTATGCTTGATTTCAGCACTGTAAATTCCCCAGAATACATCTCCTTCACCATATTCGCTTTTTCCTGTTTTAAAATATTTACTTAGAAAATTTGCTTTCTCTTTGTTACGGAATTTTCTGAGGTAGCTTATTACATCGGAAGAACTGATTTTCTTTTCAGACAATGGTGAGAGTGAATATAGGTTTTATTTCAGGTTGTCCTGAATAATTTCACTTTGAAGTTCAAACCGGCTCTGTGAAATAAGATTTAAGTCTGTTTTTAAGAAACATTTTAC
>JAOADS010000237.1 GCA_026417195.1 Ignavibacteria bacterium
ATATAGAGATTGTTCCCACAGATACTGTTAAATATGAAATAGATAAGATAAGCGGATATCTTAAAGTTGACAGGCCACAAAAATATTCAAATGTAAGTCCCACACTATATGGCTTCATCCCTCAGACTTTGTGTGGAGTTAGAGTAGCTGAGTTTTGTATGCAAAAAACAGGTAGAGAGAATATAAAAGGAGACGGAGATCCTATGGATATTTGTGTGCTTAGTGAGAAAACAATCAATCACGGAGACATTTTACTTAAATCATTACCAATTGGAGGCTTAAGAATGATTGACGGAAATGAAGCTGATGATAAAATAATAGCAGTGATGGAAAATGATGGCTTGTTTGGACACTGGCGGGATATTTCAGATGCACCAGCTTCTCTTACTGAAAGGCTCAGACATTATTTTCTGACATATAAAGATGTTCCCGGAGATAAATCACGCGTGGTAGAAATTACGCATGTCTTCGGACGAGAAGAGGCATATGAACTTATCAGGAGAAGTTATGAAGATTACCTTGAAAGTTTCGGAGAACTGGACAGCTTACTCAGGATTAAGTGATTATTAGGTTTGTGAATTAAAGTTTTCTTCACAGTAATCTTTTTTTGTTGTCTGCCGGTCTTTCCTTCTGAAAGAAAGTTGTAAATTTGAGTAAACGAAAAACCTAAGACATCCGTTATTTAATCCTGCTAATTTATTTAATGTATTTTAAATAAAAAGCTGTTCATTTCAGTAGCTGAATGAAAGATTTAATAATTGCATCAAGAAATGAAGGTAAGATTTCAGAAATCAAGGAAATTCTGCAGGATAGTGGGATCAATATTTTATCCGGCAGGGATTTTCAGGAAATAAAAGATATTGCTGAAACAGGGGATTCGTATTTTGAGAATGCTTTTATAAAGGCAAAAGTCTTCTGGGAGTATACCGGAATAACGTCTTTAGGAGATGACTCAGGTTTAGAAGTTAATATATTGAATGGTAAACCGGGTATTTTTTCGGCGAGATATTCTGGAGATGGAGCAACTGATAAAAGTAATAGAGAAAAATTATTAAACGAACTTAAGGGGGTTACATATGAAAGAAGAGATGCAGAATTTATATGTGTGCTTGTTCTCTATGATGGAAGAGAACCAGTAGTGTTTGAAGGCAGATGTAAGGGTAAGATAGCTACAGAGGAAAGAGGTAATAAAGGTTTCGGATATGATAGTATTTTTATCCCCGATGGATTTGATTTAACATTTGCGGAAATGGAAACTTTTCAGAAACAACTTATCTCTCACAGAGGTAAAGCTCTTGATGCTTTAGTGCAACATATTAAAAGTAAAAACCTTTAAGGTGAATAGTTCTTCATTGAAGATGTTTGCCTGTAAAGGTATATTTGTAAAGTTTAAAAGCTGGCGTAGCTCAGCTGGTAGAGCAGCGCACTTGTAATGCGCGGGTCGGGGG
>JAOADS010000238.1:0-295 GCA_026417195.1 Ignavibacteria bacterium
TTCTTTCCATGCTCCGCGGTTCAGCCATTGAGTTCCGTCAAACTGATAGACTACACTGTTCTGATCAACCAGCAAAGCTCTGCCGTTTCCATAGGCACTGAAAGCCCAGATATCATAATAAAGATCATTGACCGGAGGGTGAGGGGGTGTAATCCATGTGCCGGACTGAGTTCTGTAATCCAGACGGAAAGTGTTCGCAGTCTGATATCTCACAGCCCAGAAATTATTTACGCTATCAACACAGTCAAGTCCGGGTATTTTTGCAAGATTTCCCGGATTTCCGCTTGGCAGCTGA
>JAOADS010000238.1:305-1442 GCA_026417195.1 Ignavibacteria bacterium
GTTGTGTGTCACTGTCAAATGAAATGAATACAGTGCCTGACTGAATCCATACCAGATAACCTCCGCTCGGCTTTCTCTGAACAGAGACATTTTCAGTGTAAAACACATTTGGAGGCCAGTTATTACTGGAAACTCCGCTGCCCCAGTATCTCCATACATTTGTATTCGGGTTGTAATTTACAAGTCCCCCATTTCCCCACGAAACGTAAGTAACAGCTGCCCAGATTGATCCGTCCGGAGCTACAGCTATATCCAAGGTTCTGCCTCCGGGATGAACTGAATTATTAGAACTCCACACGAAGATGGAACTTCCACCTATGTTAGGATTAAACCTGAGTAAGCCGCGCCAGGTAGCCATCCACAATATTCCGTTAGCAGCTTCTTCTATATCAGAAATTCTTGATGAGCCAATGTTTCTTCCCATAACAGGGTAGTTAACATTTGAGTAATTTATCCACCTGTTCTCAGACTGAATGTATTTTGCAAAACCTCCTTCTTCCCATGCGGCTGTATAGGCAGCTATGTACGGATCTCCGTCATTGGCTATCCATAATGCCTCAGCATTATCGCCCTGTATTCCTGTGTTACCCGGCCTGTAATAACGCCAGGAGTATTGAACCTGACTGAAAGAGAAACTTGCAAGCAGTATGAATGCTATATGGTATTTAAACATCTTTAAAAATCCCCTTTTATATTTAAAAAATAATCTTTGTAAATCCCATTCACAATGATACAGGTCATTTCTCAAAAATTCTGATAGGATCAGTAATTAAATCAAAATTACGAATACTTAAAATTGTATTATCTAATATCTCGGAATATTCGCATTTAGCCAATGATTTAATACCACTACTTTGATCATTTTCTTATAATTTCTTATAGATCAGATTCCTTAAAGCGAAGTGAGTTTAATTACCAATTATGAAAACAATTTCCCTTATTTTTTTATTTATACTAACACTAATTTTGTAAATTGATTTATCCTGATAAAAATAGAATAATATCAGCAATTGCATGATAGCTATAGATACAGCTCAAAGATTAAGAATTTCTCCTTTTGCAACTATGCAAAATTTGTATATAGTAAATGGTCGCCCCTCATGGTCAAGTCAGTTTATTATATCCGCAATAAATAAA
>JAOADS010000239.1 GCA_026417195.1 Ignavibacteria bacterium
CCTCATATCTCTATTAGTTAGAGTAGAGTTAGCAAAATCAACCAATCCATCTCTATTGATATCACCCATACTGGTAGAACTTATGTCATTCCAGCCTGAAAAATATATCCTCTTTAATATGTTACCATTTATGTCATATTCAGTTAAACGATACCTGTATTCAGGAAAATTAATTTCTTTATCATTTGAAAGAATTATTGTCTTATGTGAAGGATTTTGAGGGTTCACGTAAATCGAGGGACCTCCCATAAAGGTATTATACAAAGAATCATCAGCAATTGGCCAATTACTATTGAAAACTACACCATTGTGTCTGTAAATTCTCAAATGTGATGAATCTATACCTGGATTCAAAGATTTATATGTTGTTAAAACTATTTCTCCAAATCCATCATTATCTATATCAGCTATAGCACAGTTTTTGTTAGGACGAGAATTACCAAAACGAACTGGCCAACCAGACCTTACGGACCCGTTCCAGTTAAAAACTATTATTCCATTAGAAACGTCGGTTATTATCTCCAGTTTTCCGTCACTGTCAAGATCATATAAATGAACAAAGTTAAAATTTAAACCTGGCTCTAAGTTTGAAGTTACAGGGAAACCAGAGATATTATTACCGAAACGATCTAAAACATATAATACACTATCAGTTCTTAAGACTATATCAAGATATCCGTCATTATTTATATCTCCAGAAACATAGGCTCTCAACCAATTATGAGGAAAAAATTTAGGGAAACCTGTCTGATGTGTTCCATTACTTTTTATAACATAAAGCATACTCTTATATATGAAATAAAAGTCGCTTGTTCCTATAATAATTTCCTTTTGCCCATCTTTGTCTAGATCTGTTATAAGAGGAGTTTTAGTCCCAACAGATACATTTCTTACTGAGTCTATACGTAAAGGAAAGCCATGGTAAAAGTACGGAGTCTGCGAGCTGATGTAAAAATTCAAAAAAAATAAAATTGCTATTTTTATTTTTTTCATCATCATAAACTTAAAATGCAGCTATTACAAACTATGGTAATAGCTGCATAAAGTAAAAACTAATAAAAAGTGTCCAAGATAACATCAACATATGCATAGTCCACGGGGACATACACTGTGGTTTTGCCACTTTGGGTTCCATTATAGTTTGCCTGTACCTTATATGTTCCAGGGCCGTATGTACTAAAGTTAACCTTACCATTTTCATTAGTCACATCACCATTCCTAGGATGAGGTTGTCCGTTTGGCAACGTAACTTCAACCACCGCACCCTGTTGAGGTTGCCCGCTAAGCTGTTTAACCGTTATATACAAATATGGAGCTGGATTAATTACAGGTTCTACAGATGCTGAATCACCTCGTGACACAAACGGTATAGCCATAATAACAATTAGAAA
>JAOADS010000240.1 GCA_026417195.1 Ignavibacteria bacterium
ACAAGGTTTAGTACCACTGACTACGCTTTCTACCTATCCTATTCAAAAAGACACAGTGAAAAACTTTATTACGGAGCAAACTTAAAGGTTTTAAGAAGAAATATCGCAGAAGAATCTGCATGGGGTATTGGCTTCGACCTTGGTATCTCGTATGAAATAACAAAAAGATTTTTCGTTGGCGCCAATGTGATGGATATAACAACAACTTATCTCTCTTGGACCACTGGTAAAAAGGAAGTTATTACTCCAACTGCAAAAGTTGGTACTGCATATATGTTTGATTTTTTCAATGGAATTATTACACCTGCAGTAGATTTTGATATAAGATTCGAAAATAGAAAAACTGCATCAAATTTCCATTTAGGTCCTGTATCTTTTGACCTTCACGCAGGTTTGGAATATACTTTTAAAAATTTATTTAGTGTAAGAGCAGGATACAATGAAATTGGTAATTTAACATTAGGTGCAGGAATCAAACTTCCTAAGATAAACATTGATTATTCCTTTCAAAAATTTAACGGGGATGAAGATTTAGGAAACACTCATAGAATATCACTCGTGTTTACCTTAGAAGATGATAAATTTGTAAGAAAATAATAGGCTAAAAAATTTCAACAAAATCCCCAAATCTTGTTGGTTTCAATTCTGAAAGTGCAATTCTTCCTTGCTCCTCATTTGGTGGAACTCCATGCCATTTATAATTATCTTCCATAAAAGAAACACCTTTACCCATTTTCGTCTTCGCAATTATTACTGAAGGTTTATCCTTTACACTTTTACTATAATCAATAGCTTCTAAAATTTCTTGCATATTATTTCCATCTATTGTAATAGGTTGCCAATTGAAAGATATAAATTTACTTTCTAATGGTTCAATATTCATTACTTTATCAACATAATTATCAATCTGACAATTATTATAATCAACAATCATAGTCAAGTTCGACACTTTGTGATGTGCAGCTGTCATAATAGCTTCCCAAATTTGCCCCTCCTGTAATTCACCATCTCCATTAATACAAAATACCCTATTCGGTTTATTGTCTAATTTTAAACCAAGAGCAGTTCCAACAGCAATTGATAAACCCTGTCCAAGAGAGCCAGAGGCAATTTCAACACCTGGCAAACCATGAGTTTTTAAAGGTGCAGGATGTCCTTGCAATCTACCATTGATTTTTCGCAGTGTTTTTAATTCTTCCAATGGGAAATATCCTCTCCTTGCCAATGTTGCATACCATACTGGCGCTATATGTCCAATTG
>JAOADS010000241.1 GCA_026417195.1 Ignavibacteria bacterium
AGATGTGTATAAGAGACAGCAACATCCCAGTCATGAAGCTTAAGTACCAGGTTACCTATAGCATGTGCAAGATCAAAAGCAACTACACAACCCATTTCATGTCCTGCTTTCGTTATACGTTCAAAATTAAAAGCCTGACCCGTATAATAGTTAACTCCTCCGAGTAAAATCAGTGATATTCTTTCACCTTCTTTTCTTATAAGCTCTTCAATATCTTCTGTTCTTATCCAGTTCTCACCCTCTCGGGGTTTAATCTCCATCATAGAATCCTGAGGACTGAAACCATGGAACTTTATCTGAGACTGAACAGCATATCTGTCTGAAGGAAAGGCATTTGCCTCAATAAGTATTTTATTCCTTTTTTTTGTGGGTCTGTAGAAAGACACCATCATAAGATGTAGGTTGACTGTAAGGGAATTCATATTAACAACCTCTTCAGGTTTTGCACCTGCAAGGCGTGCGGTTTTTTCCGTAAGAAATTCATGGTATGGCATCCAGGGATTTTTTGCTTTCAGATGACCTTCAACACCTAAATGTTCCCAGTCGGCAAGCTCTTGCTCAATATATTCTCTGACTGACCTGGGCTGAAGTCCCAGTGAATTTCCTGCAAAATATATTAATTCCCTGCCCCGAGAATCTACAGGTATGAAAAAATTACTTCTGAAAGACCCTACTTTCTCACCTGTTTTGGATGCAAATTTTAAATCCCTGTTCATCACTTCCTTAGTTCCTCAAGCATTTTCTTTCCGTTCTCATTATTGGGATTAATCTCAAGTGATTTCTCATAAAACTTTATGGCAAGTTCTTTCTGTCCATCCATCATGTAAGCTTCAGCAAGACTGTCATAAACATTATATGAATCCGGATATTCCTCAACATTGAGTTTGAATACCTCTATTGCATCTTTTATTCTACCTGCCTGAAGCAGATCATAACCAAGTCTGTTGAGTTCACTCTCCCTGAATTTGTATTCATCTTTATTGCTGAGTTTGATATCACGGTAGAACTTAACCGCATCATTAACGTTCTGAGTAACAATAATCAGAAACATTTCATCTACAAAGGACTTCTTAGGCTCGCTGACTGATATTAGTTCCACATCAAATATAAGTGTAGCATTTGGAGGGATTACTCCGCCAGCCCCTTTCTCTCCATATGCAAGATCTGGAGGTATTATTAATATCATCTTATCACCGACTTTCATCAGTGCTATGCCTTCCTCCCAACCCTTTATAACCTGACCTGCTCCCAG
>JAOADS010000023.1 GCA_026417195.1 Ignavibacteria bacterium
GTCAGGTATTGGGAACGGTAATTCTGGACTATGTTCTGCTGGACCTGGTCAAAGAAGACGTTTTCTTTTCTGAAGTCAGTAAAGAAGTAACCGTCCTGAGGAGTTTTTGAATAAGACGCAGGGGTTTCCATGAAATTTCTCCACATTCTGTCCGGATTTAATCTGAACTGGGCAGGTGAGCCAGACTTAAACGGAACTATTCTCTTGCCCATACCTTCCTGAACAAGATATTCATCAAGTCCGATGAAGTTGTCTTCGGATACAGTAGCTGAGAAATAAATAGGTCTCTGCCAGTTGTTGGTTTTAATTATATCGTATATCATCTGATCCTGAACCTTTACAGCTTTGATGTTACCGGATGCAAATGTAGCCGGCATTCTCCATGTTAACTTATCAGGGGTCTGTCCCTTGACTCTTAGGCTGTCCGGATATGCTTCGGGCGGAACGTTCACGGTAACATTTCTGAAATCTCCCCATTGGATAGGTGATATTTTATCAATTTCCGAATCAGTGAAACTTATGGGAACTTTAAGTGCACCGTAAGGCATCTGATTCTTCATTTCTTTTATGTACCAATTGGTATTTAGCAGACTGAGATTCACTACTCTCACATCGGTTCTGATTCCTTCAACTGCCTGGAGATACCACAGAGGGAATGTATCGTTATCGCCGTTTGTGAAGAGTATCGCGTCTTTATCTAATCCCTGAAGCAGATTGTATGCATATTCAAATGGTACATAGTTATCATTTCTGTTGTTCGGGAAGAAGTTTACCCTGAACATGTTAAGCGGGATAAAGACTATACAAAACACGATAACACCTGCTGAGAGAATTTTTACTGTCTGCGAATTTTTAACAGTTTCCCGAATGAGTTCAAATATTCCCATAATTCCAATACCTATCCATAAAGAGTAAACAAAGAAAGCACCCGTGTAAAAATAATCTCTTTCCCTTGGCTGCGGGTCCTGTTGTCTCTGAAATAGTGCAGTAAGGACTCCCATAAGCAGAAACATCCACAGAAAGCTTAAGCCAAGTTTCCAGTCTTTCCTGAAATGATAGAACAAACCAAATAATCCTATAAGGAAGGGTATTCCGTAAAGTTTACTCCAGTCAATTCCCATATCCTGATCGTATCCGGCACGCCCAATGTATTGCCAGCCGAGGTAACGGTTAAACATATGATTTATCTGCCAGCGCCACATAAAGTCAAGATCTGAGCTGTAGTTTGTCCAGGTTCTTCTGTGTATAGGTTCCTGTGAGTAGCGCCTTGGCCAGAAAGGTGCATCACCGTATTGTTCACGGCTGAGATATGAAACAAGAGTAGGGAGATCCCTCGGATCGTTTTCGTTGATTGGGAGGTTATCAACTCTTGCTCTTAGAATAACACTTGTATAAATTGAATATCCGAGTATTACCAAAAAGAGTGAGGCGAATACAAGCGCATGAGCCTGTCTTTTGTTTTTGTATGCCCAGTAAACTCCATATGCAAGTGCCGGAACGATGGCAGCGGTAATGAATGTGACAAAAGAGGAGTCTTCAATTTTAAGAGCCTTTATGTCTCCGCCAAGCCAGCTGGGAAACCAGATGACAATAACAGGATATACGATAATGAATGATATAACTGTAATTGCGAATGCAATGAAGAAAGTTTTCCTTTCATATCTGTATTTTCTGAAGTAATAAATCAGCCCCGCAACTAAAATAACCTGAACAACAAGTAAATGTATGCCTAACGATAAACCTACAATAAAGGCAATTAACATTAAATATCTTTCATTTCCTTTCTCATCTGCCTTTTCCCACCAGTACATAAGAAGCCAAACACAAAGGGCAACTAACATAGTGCCAAGGGCATAGACTTCTGATTCATTTGCATTGAACCACTGAGAGTCACTGAATGTCAGGGATAATGCTCCGATCGCAGATGCTGAATAAACCATAATTGCATCCCATTTTTCTCTGATCTCACCTTTCCATGCCTTAATTACAGATACCGTAACAAGATACAGAAAAAAGGCTGTGAAAGCTGAACTTATAGCTGCAAGTGCATTCATTCTTATAGCGGCGTTTGAACCTATCGGAAGCATGGTTGCAATCTTTCCAAGCAGAACCCAGAGAGGAGCTCCAGGCGGATGAGGAACAGACAGAGTGTAGGCACATGCGATAAATTCTCCGCAGTCCCAGAAGGAAAGGGTTTTCTGCATAGTGTATAAATATGTTATTGCAGAAACTAAAAAGACCGCACCTGCAAATATGTAATTCAGCTTTTTATTATCCATTCGGTAACTATGTAATAGGTTTTAAAAACAAAGATAGCAAATATATTTATACACTGAATGAGTTTCAATGAAAAAGGTTCTTAAAGGCAATTATCAGAAAAACGGTCTCAGCATAATCATTACTACTAAAGCATTAGTGTTACTAAAATTCCATATTAAAATCCATTAAAATCTCGGTTTCGTATCAATAAATCAAAAACTATATTTGTGAGTTGCTGAAGAGGAACATTAATCATATAACAGCTTTACTGTGCGCTTCCCTGTCTTTTGTCGTCTATATCCTTACTTTAGCCCCTACGGTCTGGTTTATTGACAGCGGCGAGCTTTCCGCTGTTGCATCTACTTTAGGTATTGCCCATCCCACTGGTTATCCTCTTTTTACTATAGTTGGCCACATTTTTACATTACTTCCGTTTTCAGCAAGTGAGGTTTATAAGCTAAACCTGATGAGTGCTTTTTTCAGTTCACTTGCAGTTTTTATGTTTTATCATCTTGTTTATTTCATAATACAACGGATCGATTCAGAGTTGACTGAAAAAAGAAAACATAAGTCAACTAACTCTTATGTTTTAAAGATAACGGCTGCATCTTCTTCTCTGATACTTGCATGGTCTCTTACTTTCTGGAATTCTGCAAATTCCGTAGAAGTTTATCCGATGCATAGTTTCTTTATAATTACATTAAGTTATGTTTTCCTCAGGGCAATATTTTATGATGAAGATAATCATTTTTCAGAGCCTAAAAATAAATTTTACATAATTTTTGCTTTCCTGTTGGGATTGTCATTTACCAATCACCTTACAACCATATTACTGGCACCAGCCTGTCTTACTTTGTTTTTTGTTGCAAATTCAAATAACAGGAGAAGACTGTACAGATTACTTGGTTTGATGACAATTTGTTTTATTGCCGGTCTTTCTGTTTATATCTACTTACCTCTACGTATGCAGGCTTCACCGGATTTTATGTGGGGCAGTCCGCATAACCTTGAGAGATTTATATGGCATGTTACAGGGAAACAGTTTTCAGTTTGGATATTCAGTGCAAAAGGGTCAATTACAGCTTTTCTGATCCTTATGGCTTCAGTCTGCGGATTGAGTGTTTATGGCTTGCTTCGGAAGAATAAATCAGGTGAATATATTCACTTTCTGTTTTTCATTGTAATCTGTGTTGTAGGGTATTTTGTTATATCTTCTTCAGACCCTATAGTTAAAACTCAGCTTGTAAAGTTTACTTCTTCCTTATGGGGGCAGTTTGGCGCAGCTGTAATTTTGATTTCAGTTCCGGGTATATATCACCTGTCAAGGAATAATCGGAAGATATATTATTTTACTGTTCTTACTTTCTTCGGATGTGTATTTTATTCAATTAACTATGATATTCATGACATTTACTCTTATTTCCTTCTTGCATACATTACCATTGCTGTCTGGATATCCTGCGGTTTACTTTATATCAGCCGTTGGATAAGCGAGGCTCTTAAATCACAAGGTTTCGGATATCTGTTGCTTATAATACTTATATCCTTACCTGTAATTCCCCTTCTAACTAATTACAGTGAAAATGATGAAAGCAAAAATTACTATGTGGAAGAAATGACAATGAATATTTTCAAAAACATTGAACCGGGAGGCATTGTATTGTCGTCTCAATGGGATTTCTGGCTTTCGGCAAGCTGGTATTATAACTTTGTGAAAAATATAAGAAAAGATATAGTTGTAATTGACAAAGAATTATTAAGAAGAAGCTGGTATTTTATGTATCTTGAGAAACATTATCCGGAAATTTATAATAACTCCAGAAAAGAAATAGAAGCATTTCTCGCAGAACTTTATAAATTTGAACACGGAATACCATACAGCACGCCATATATAATTCAGTTATTTGAAGACCTGCTGACCAGTTTCGTGAAAAATAATCCTGAGAGAAAGTTCTATGTGAGCTGGGAAATAGAGCAGAATAAAAATGAACCTTTTGCAAGAGATTACACCAGAATACCGGACGGTTTACTGTTCAGGCTTGTTCATAAGGATTCATTGGTTAATGGTTTTGTAGATGATTACAAGATTTACGATTTCGGTTTTACTCCGGTTACAAAGAAAGATTATTATCACGAGACTCTTATGAAAAATTACAGTATGATGTTAACTGCTTCGGCAAACTATCTTGCATCAAACGGAAGAACTGATGATGCAAGGTTTTATATTAATCTTGCCCTGAAGGCTTTGCCTGAATATGCTCCAGCACATGATATAAAAAAGAAATACGGTCTCTGAATGATAATAGCACGGTATGGAATTATAATTTTTTTAAGTGTTTCATATAGCTTTAGTCAGACTGATTCACTTCAGGAATATGCTAAAGTACTTGATTCACTCAAACTGAAAGTAAGTCGTGTTATAATAACCGGTAATGAGGTTACCAGAGATGAAGTTATACTCAGGGAAATGAAACTCGTTCCGGGTGCTTTGCTTACAATGCATAATTACTTAAGGGATTTCCGTAAGCTTTATAACCTTCGGTTGTTTAACCGTGTTGACATAATACCTATACCTGAAAATAATAAAAGAGTTATAATAAATGTAAATGTCAATGAAAGATGGTATATTTTTCCTTTACCTGATGCCGGTATGGAAAACGGAGAATGGAAAAAAGTCTGGCTATCTCTTGGCATTTTGTGGGACAATATGAGAGGAATGAATGAAAGTTTATTTGCAGGTTTCAGGGTTTTTTATAATCCATGGATAAAATTCAAATATGAGATTCCATGGATCGGCAGAAGACTTAAGCTCTTTTCTTCATTTGAGGCTTCATGGTCAAGAAACCGTAATAAAAGCATTGAACTATCCGGAGCTTCCTCAAACGAGATAAATTACAACAATCAGGGATATGATAATACTATATACAGAATTTCCCTTAAACTAGGGAAGAAATTTTCTGATGATATCTCTGTTTACACTGAGTCACGCTTTAATCTTATGAGAGTCAGTGAATATAAATCCGGCAGGACAATGTCTCCTGACGGACGAGATATATGGCTGTCATTAGGACTAGGATTTTCATACGATTCGAGAAATTTCTTTGACTATACAACTAAAGGATACTATATTAACACTTCTTATTATCGTTCCGGATTTGGTGACGTAGAGGTTAACTTTGGAAGATTTAATATTGAAAGCAGAATGTATCTGCCAGTTTATTTAACAGGTAAATATTTTCTGACTTTTGCTTCCAAATTTTACAATTCACTTGCTATAGGTCCACAGATACCGGCATATCAACGGGAATTCCTGGGATATTCAGATCATTTTGTGAGAGGATGGAGCAAATTTGCATTTGAAGGAGATAATTCCTTAACCCTGTATAACGAACTTCGCATACCTGTTATTTCCCCCAAATATCTCAGAGGTAGAGATTTACCTTTGATAAGAGATATATTGATTGCAAAAGATCTTGATTACAGATATGGTTTATATTTAAGTCTTATTTATGACCTCGGAACAGTCTGGATGAAAAGTGAAAGCATTTTCAGAAAGAAGTTCATGCAGGGCGCCGGAATGGGAATAAATTTTCTTGCACCGTTTAATTATGTTTTAAGGTTAGACTGGGTATTCAGGTTAGGAAGACCTGTGGTCGGGGAAATCGGTGTTGCACTGAGAGCTAAATTTTAAAATTATGGAATATATATTTACACCTAAACAATACATTTCAGCTTCTTCTCTTACAATAACGGATGAAGAAGCAAGACATTTACTTAGAGTTTTAAGGAAGAAAAAAGGAGAGAAAATATTTGTAACAGACGGAGAGAGAAACGTTTACGAATGTGAAATTGAGAATATTAGCAGGGATATGGCTGAATGTAATATAATGTCAAGTTACTTTAATTTAAACGAACCAACATCTAAGGTTTATTTATTCTTAGCGATCTTAAAAAATCATGACAGGTTTGAATATGCAATTGAGAAATCTGTTGAGTTAGGAGTTTTTGAAATTATTCCCCTGATAACAGAAAGAGTTTTAAATAAAACTTCAGACAAGAAAGAAAGGTGGCAGAAGATAGCTCTTTCGGCTATGAAACAATCGTGCAGGTGCTATCTTCCTGAAGTGAGAGAGCCTTACGACTTCACAGGGGCTGTTGCTTCTTCGGAAGGTGTGAGATTAATTGCTCACGAAAAAGAGGATAAGAAGTTGGAAAACAAAAATTATGAGAATGTTTCTTTATTCATAGGTCCGGAGGGAGGTTTTACTGAAAAGGAAATAAAATATGCTCAAGAAACAGGGTTCATAGTCTTTGGACTAGGGAAAAGAAAATTCAGAAGTGAGACTGCTGCTGTTGCATCCCTTGCAAAGTTACTTGTTGAATGAAACTGATTTTTAAAAAAATATTTTAAAGTCATGGTTGAACTCTGCAGAAAAATATCTGAATCAAAATGGTTTCCTAATTTCATTATAGGAGTCATTTTCCTTGCAGGTATAGTAGTTGGTCTTCAGACCGATTCATATATTCAACAACACTACGGAGAAATCCTGATTATACTTGATAACGTTATACTTTACATTTTTGTTTTTGAGATTGTTATTAAAATGATTGCAAAAAGTCCGAGACCATGGGAGTTTTTCAAAGATGGCTGGAACGTATTTGATTTCATAATTGTGGCTGTATGTTTTCTCCCATTTGGGGGACCTTATGTAGCTGTACTTCGTCTTGCCAGAATACTCAGGGTTCTTCGCCTTGTGTCAGCTTTGCCTAAACTTCAGGTGCTTGTCGGTGCACTTATAAAAAGTATTCCCTCAATGAGTTATGTCGGATTGCTTTTACTTCTGCTTTTTTACATCTATGCTGTTATGGGCACTTATCTGTTTGGACAGAATGATCCTCTCCACTTCGGCAGCATAGGAGCTTCTATGATGACATTGTTTGAAATCATTACACTGGAGGGGTGGATAGATGTATTTAATATTCAGGTGATGGGCTCAAATGTTTACACAGTTGAAGCTCTTGAATCAATGCAAAGAGTTCCTTCAGCTCATCCGGTTGCAGCACCTGTTTATTTTATAAGTTTTATACTTCTCGGTACGATGATTATGCTTAATCTTTTTATAGGTATCATCATAAACGGCATGGAGGAAACTAACAGGGAAGAGACTATAAAAGAACTTGCCAAAATCCGTGAACAACTTCATGGAATAAGTCTTGAGGAGGAAATAAATCTCATTCAGCAGGATATAGAAAAAATAAATGAAAATCTGAAGTTATTGAGAAATAGGATTTCAGCAGAAAGTGGGGGAAAGAAGATTTCACAAACTGATGTTCATTAAGGATGAATATCTTCAGTTTCTGTGCATTGAAAGTTTCTGCCTTAAAGTATATATTGCCATTGGTTTATAAATAAAATGTTAGTTTATTTATGCCTGAAATACTTCTTGAAGTAAGGAATCTGAAAAAATATTTTCCCATTAAAAGAGGACTTTTTTCCAAAACTGTTGGATATGTCAAGGCTGTAGATGATGTTTCTTTTACCATAAACAGGGGTGAAACTCTTGGGCTTGTGGGGGAATCCGGTTGTGGCAAGACAACCATAGGCAGAACCATATTAAGACTGATTGAACCTACAGAAGGAGAAGTAATATTTGAAGGTAAAGATATAACTAAGATGGATTCAAAAGAACTGAAGAAAATTAGGAAAGATATGCAGATAATTTTTCAGGATCCTTATTCATCTCTTAATCCCAGAATGACTGTAGGTGGAATGTTGAAGGAGATACTTAAATATCACGAGATAGCTGAAGGTGAAGAGGCTGAAAAAAGAGTCAATGATTTGCTTGATAAAGTCGGGCTTTCAAAACTTCATGCAAGGAGATATCCTCATGAGTTTTCCGGGGGACAGAGACAAAGGATTGGAATTGCAAGGGCTCTTTCTGTTGAGCCTAAATTTATTGTCTGTGATGAACCGGTATCAGCTCTTGATGTCTCAATACAGTCTCAGATAATAAATCTACTTCAAGACCTTCAGAAGGATCTGGGTTTAACATATCTTTTTATATCACATGACCTTTCTGTTGTAGAACATATAAGTGACCGTGTTGCGGTTATGTACCTTGGTCAGATTGTTGAAATAGCTGATTGCGATGAACTTTATTCTGATACAAAACACCCGTATTCTGAAGCATTGCTTTCAGCTGTTCCGATTCCAGACCCGAGAAAGAAGCGTTCAAGGATTATACTTACCGGTGATGTTCCTTCACCTGCAAATGTACCCACCGGATGCTACTTCCATCCAAGATGTCCGAAGATTAAAAAAGGTGAGTGTGAAAATATCAGACCGCAGCTTGCTTCACTTAATAATTCTACCCATTACGTAAAGTGTCTTCTTTATCCTGAAAGTTATCCTCACAGTGAAACCAAAGCTGCTTAGCTTGCCGATAAGCTGACCTGAACAACTTTCTTTCATGAAAATAGTAGAAATTCTCTGGTTTTTTGGACTATCAGCTTAATTATACATTTTATCAAATCCAAATTACAGGTTAATATCTGTATTTTAAACAAATTGTAGATTTCAAAAAATATGTGTGCATCTTTGAATTATGAAAACGGATAATTTTTATATAAGAAATATTCACGGATACAGACTTGCAGCATCTCTCGACTATCCGAAACGAAATACTATAAAATATTATGCACTGTTTGTGCACTGTTTTACCTGTACAAAGGAGTTGAAGGCTATAAGGAACATTGCTTCTGCTTTGTCTGAATATGGGGTGGCACTTTTGAGATTTGATATGACAGGTATAGGAGATAGTGAAGGTGATTTCAGCAGAACAAATTTCACAACACAAATAGAAGACATATTATCAGTCTCTGAATACATGGATGAGAATCTTTTTTCTCCACGCTTAATCATAGGTCATTCCCTCGGAGGCTGCGCAGCAATTTACGCCTCGTTTCAAGTTAAGTCCTTAAAAGCCCTTTGCACTATAGCCTCTCCTTCTGAACCTTCATCTCTTTCACTCAAGTTATCCAAAACCAAAATAAAGGCTCTTGAAAATGGCTTCTCTGAGGCTGAAATAGGTGGTGTGAAATATAAATTTACACCTCAGTTTTTCAGGGATATAGAAAGTTACAATCTAAGAAATGATATGAAAAAATTTTCTCTGCCATATCTGATAATGCATTCACCTATTGATGAATATACAGATATAAAACATTCAGCCGAACTCTTCCGTGCAGCAAAACATCCCAAAAGCTTTATAAGTCTGGATAATATTGATCATCTGATGTTAAATCCAGAGGATGCAGGATATGCGGGCAGGCTTATAGCAGTATGGGCTTCCAGATATATTTAAAAAAAACAGGCACCGGTTATTCTAAAGGAGAAAACAATACAGGAGGAAATTAGTAAGAATTTCCCGCCGCAATCCAAGGAGGCATTAATGGATGCGACATTTTTCCGGTGCCTTCAATATTATAAAACAATTTTATTTCATAAAGATTTCCCGGATTTTCAGTAAGACAGTTTAATTTCTGAATTCCTTTATCTGTATTTAAGAATATATTTTTATTTCGGAGATTTTTTTTCTATATTTGTTATGGCAAAATCAAAGATTATTTTCAAAGCAATCACATTTGACGATATTCTCCTTGTCCCCGGAGAATCAAAGGTCCTGCCCAGAGATACAAATATTTCATCAAAGCTTTCCCGAAACATAAGTCTCAATATACCAATAGTTTCAGCTGCAATGGATACAGTTACCGAATCGGAACTGGCAATAGCAATGGCAAGAGAAGGGGGGATCGGTATAATTCATAAAAACATGAGTATAGAGAAACAAGCCTCTGAAGTTGACAGAGTTAAGAGAAGTGAAAGCGGAATGATTCAAAATCCCATTACTTTAAAGCCTCACCAGACTGCAGGGGAGGCAAACAGGCTGATGGAACGTTATCAGATATCAGGTTTTCCTATAGTGAATGATAACAATGAACTTATCGGTATATTAACAAACAGAGATTTACGATTTGAACCTAATCCGGATACGAAGGTTTCTGAGCTGATGACTAAAGAAAACCTTATCACAGCTCCTACCGGGACAACTTTAAATCAGGCAGAAAAAATATTACAGAAATATAAAATAGAGAAACTGCCCGTGGTTGATAAGAATAACAGGATTAAAGGACTTATAACCTTTAAAGATATAATTAAAAGAAGAAGACACCCAAATGCCTCAAAGGACAGATATGGCAGGTTATTATGCGGAGCAGCTGTGGGCACTTCTCCGGAAACAATAGAAAGGGCGAATGCTCTTGTTAATGCCGGCGTTGACGTCATAGTTGTAGATACTGCACATGGTCATTCTGAAAAAGTAATTGAGACTGTAAAACTACTGAAAAAGAAATTCTCTGTTGACATAGTAGCAGGGAATGTTGCAACTGATGAGGGTGCTTTAGCTTTGATAAAGGCTGGGGCTGATGCCATTAAAGTTGGTATAGGAGCCGGTTCTATATGCACTACCAGGGTAGTTGCAGGTGTAGGAATGCCTCAAATCAGCGCAGTTCTAAATGCAGTTTCTGTAGCTTCACGATATAAAATACCGGTGATATCAGATGGTGGTATTAAACAGACCGGAGATATCCCCAAAGCAATTGCAGCCGGTGCTGATACAGTTATGATTGGCGGACTCCTTGCAGGTACTGAAGAATCACCCGGTGAGAAAGTTCTGTATGAAGGGAGGGTATTCAAAATGTACAGAGGTATGGGTTCACTTGAAGCCATGAAATCCGGCAGCGGTGATAGGTATTTTCAGGACTCTGAAGAGGAACTCTCTAAACTTGTGCCTGAAGGTATAGAAGGCAGAGTGCCTTATAAGGGATCTCTAAGCGATGTGATCTTTCAAATGGTAGGGGGTTTAAGGGCAGCAATGGGTTATTGTGGATGCAAAGATATAAAAGAATTAAAAACGCGTGTTAAGTTTGTAGAAATTACTAATGCAGGATTACAGGAATCACATCCCCATGATGTAATTATTACGAAAGAAGCACCTAACTATCAGATAAGAAAATAAACTAATAAACTTTTATCTTAATTTCTTTTTATGGCGGTTCTTTCTTAATCTTTTCTTTCTTTTGTGGGTAGCCATTTTATGGCGTTTTCTTTTTTTTCCGCTCGGCATTACTTATCTTATTTATTAATTTCCCTGTTATTATATTTTTCAGTTAAACTGTCGTTTACAGCTTTCTTGAATTCCTTCGAAACCTTAAACATAGGGACAAACCTTCTGGCAAGTTCAACTTTTGCACCTGTTTTCGGATTTCTCGCTGTGCGTGGCTGACGTTCCTTGACTTTAAATGTTCCGAACCCCCTGATCTCAATGCTTTCATTCTCTTTCAGTGCCTCAATAACGCAGAGTATGAAACCTTCTACAACAGCTTCGGTTTCAACTTTACTCAATCCGGTTGCTGATGCGATTTTACTTGCTATGTCTGCTCTGGTCATATTTAATTATTTTAATTAAGGTATAAACTTGTATTGCAGGATTGGTTCCTGAAAAAGTTTTTCTTTGAGATGAGTTATGTCTTCTATACGTGAGCCGATTATTTCCTCAAAAATTGAAATTTTTTTCTTCTCTCTGATTAACTTTGGTTCTCCTTCAATTCCGGCCATCTGAGATGTGATTCTGACTGCATCTTCAAACGTTCCCAGTGAATCAATCAGTTTATATTCATATGCCTGAAGCCCTGTGAAGACTCTTCCGTTAGCATATTTCATCAGTTCATCTTTCTCCATCTTACGTTCTTTCATCACTACTTCAACGAACTGGGAAAATGTGTTATCAACAACTTCCTGGAAATATGCTTTATCTGAATCATTCATATTTCTGAAAGGGTTACCGGCATCTTTCAGATTCCCGCTTTTGATTACAGTCTGACTAATTCCCAGTTTTTCTGCAAGATCTTTTATGCTTATGAATTGTGCTATTACACCTATGCTTCCGGTTAATGTCCCCGGATTTGCAATAATCAGATTAGAACCAACTGCTATGTAATAACCACCGGAAGCTGCAATAGAACCCATGGATGTGGTAATTATTTTTCCGCTCTCACGGGTTTTCCTGACTTCCTCATAAATTTCCTGAGAAGCAGCTACACCACCTCCCGGGCTGTCTATTCTTAAAATAATTGCTTTTACTGATTTATCTTCTCTGAATTTCTTAATCTGTGATACAGTCTTTTCAGATGAGATTATAACATCATTTATTTCAACGATAGCTATTTTATCACCTGAACCTGTTGAAATGAATTCATAAGTCCCTTTTTTAATTGTATTTGCCAGAAGAAGAAAACTTATGCCGACAAATACAAGACCAAGAAATATTATACTGAGAAATATTCCCCAGAACCACCTTGAGGAAGATGAGGTTTTATTTTTGTTCTCTGAGTTCATCTCTTATTTTCATTGCATCCATTGCTTTATCAGACATACCAAGATTTGCGTAAACCTGAACAAGCAGTTCATATGTACTTAATTTTGTATCCTTGGACTCTGTTTTCGTTAGTTCTTCTAGATATGGAAGTGCAGCAGAATATTTTTCCTTATAGGCTGGATTTTCTGAGTTTTCATCCCTCATTTTCTCTCCCAATTTAAGATAAGCAACAGCTATGTTATAAGCTAAAACTTCATATGCTCCTGTACCCTTTGAAACCTTCTCTATTCCTTTCATATATTCGTTTATAGCGGCTTCATAGTTTCCTGCTTTTTCGTATTCAACACCTTTATCTATTAGAGGTTTAACGCTGATTGTGTTGATCCTGTTCTGAAGTGCTGCTATGTTTTCACTCACAAATGCACTGTCTGGTAGAATAGCCATAGCGAGTTTAAATTCCACGATTGCGCTTTCAAATTTCCTGATAGCTTCAGTGTCTTTACCTTCTTTTACAAGGTTTTCGCCATCTTTATAGAGTTTATAGCCATTGTCATATTTTGTTCCCCAGGCGTTAACCATTTCATTTGCATATGAGTTTTTCCCAAGTTTTCTGTATTCAGCCATAGCTTCCCTTACGCCATCAACTTTACCTAACTGTGCTCTTGACATTGCAAGATAAAACCACGCATCTTCATTTGAGGGATTTTGTTTAACTTCTTTTTCAAATTCCCGTTCAGCCTTAGCATAGTCACCCTGCTGGTACGCTAACTTCGCGGTGGTCTGCTCGGCTGAACTGCAACCTAAATAAAATACAGTTACAGAAAAAGCAATTATTGAGATAATTGATTTAATGATTTTCATTTTAATAGCTCTCCGCTTGTTTTATAGTTTTAAGACTTCTAATCGCTTTATTTTTAAGCAGTTAAATATACTCAAAAAAATAAATTTAAAAAAGAAAAATCCTTGTCTGGCGATAATTAATTCTGTGTGTGTTTACTTTTAAGAGTATATCTTGAAATCAGATATTCTGCAAGAAGGAATAACAGAGAAGCAGCTAGGAAGTATTTCCAAAGACTTCTGCCTGTTCTTGAGTCAGTTACTGATGCTGACAGGTTTTCACTTCCAGTGAAATAATTAATATCGGTCTTAAAATATTCAGTGAATATCTGCTGTATTTCCTCAGGTGTGAATCTTAAATCCTCTGACTCATGTTTATCAAAAGTTGCAGGAAACTGGTAGAGGAGCTTCCCAGATGAGTAAAGGCTATAAACAGATACATCAGTGATTTGCCGGTTTATTTTAAGAAATGAAGACTTTTTCGCCGGTAAGGTGTAAGTAGCGTCTGGTGCTATAAGTACAACTGAGTCAGCTAAATCTTTAAAATCAAGATCAATAAGATAATCTCTGCCTGCTATTGCTGTAGCTGGCTGGTTCACGGAAGCTGCATAAAGTATGGTTCTCACACTAAGAGGTGCAAATATATTTCTTGATGCATAATCAGAGCCTTTAATATCCGGAGAAACCGAGAAAAGTATTAATTTACCTTTCGTGTAATTATATTCTTTCAGAAAAGCTTCTCCGTTTGTTAAGAATACCGGAGTTACAGAAGGTAATTCAGTTTCCCGAGGCAGCTGAAATAACCTGTTTATTTCTGGAGACTCTAGTGTAAAGCTCCTGTCTTTGATAAAGACATCTTCAAACAAAGGATGCTGAAGATCTATTTTTTCAAATTTAACCGGGGGATTGTTATCCGTGACTGCAAAGCCGTTTCCTAAATCTAGTGCCGGGAAAAGGGTGTTATTATAATTTTCCTCTGATATGCTGCTGCCCGGATAAATTATAACTCCTCCACCACTTTCCAGATACTCTCTTATTTTAGCGGCTTCTTCTTCTGTAAAAGATTTTTTGTTTACAATAATTATTGCATTGTAATCAGATAAAGGTGAGTTTAACGAACTTACAGAGTTTTTTATATTGAAATATTCTTCATTATTTTCAGTGAATGATTTCATTATTTCCTGTGCAGCATCTGTTGCAAAGTTAATATACTGAAGATCCGACTGTTCACCAATAGTGAGGACTTCTATTCTGTCCGGGACAAATATTGTAAAGTATTGTTTGTTGTCTGAAGCAATTTCGTCCTGAGATATATCAGTACTTGTTATTTCAGCGTATCCTGAAACGTAACTACTTTTTTCCACAGGCATTTCAAAAATAAGGTCAACTGTAGAATTAGAAGAAATATCAATTGCCTTCTCCTGAGTGAAATTGCCGCACTTTAAAATTACTGTGACCGAATTTACATTGAAATTATTCCTGTTATTAACCGTGAGCTTGATTTTCACCGGTCTGGATTTCTCAGGAATTTTTGATATGACTTCTATAGTGTCAGCAGATATGTTATTTGAGTTTCTTTCTGCTAGATTTATCAGGTTGAATATAGTTCCTTCGGGCAGGACTTTTCCTTTTAAAACACCTGAGGGGTGGAAGAAATGTTTCTGTAAATCTGTAAACAGAAATATTTCCCTGATATCACGGGATGCACTGTTTAATATAGCAGAGGAATAATGAATTACTTCATCAATGTTTCTGCTGATTCGAGAAGACTTGATGTTATTTAAAGAATCTAATAATTCTGATTTAGAGTATGGTTTCAGTTTCCCTGCATATGGCAGAGATGAAATGGTTGTGAAATATATTTCATCATTATCATTTAAAATCTGCAGGAGTTCTTTTATTTTTTTTAATCCTATCTCCAGTCTCCTTCCCTCTTTTTCCAGACCTTCCATGCTGAATGAATCGTCCAGTATTATAAGAACCGAACTCTGAGGTTTATCACCTGAAGCTCCTATATAACCTTCCTGATAAGGATTTGCAAATGCCATTACAAGCAGTGAAATAAAAGCGATCCTGCATATGAGAATTAAAATCTGTTTAAGCTTAATCTTCCTGTATTTAGTCTGCTGAATTTCCTTCAGGAACATGAGAGTTGAGAACTCTATTCTCCTTGTTTTCCTGAGATTAAAAATATGTATAAGTATCGGAATTGATACAGTAAGTAAAGCCCAGAGGATTAAAGGATTAAGAAAAGTCATTTCACTAAACTAATTCATTAAGTAAACATATTAAACTTACTTTTTTTCTCCATTAACAGTTCCTGATGAGATTTTAAGGATTTACTGTTTATTCAATGAAATATTGTTAAATTAGTATGTTCAGAAATCAAATAAAAAGTATGGCAGAGACAAAATTTACCTCTTTGGAAAAAGAAAGAAGAGTTTTCAGACCTTATAGGGCGTTCTCATCAAGAGCACACATAAAATCAATGTCTCAGTATAAAAAGCTTTATGCTGAATCCGTTAAAAGTCCAGAAAAGTTCTGGGCTAAGATAGCTGGTGAACTCCACTGGTTTAAAAAATGGGGGAAAGTGCTTGATTGGAAATTACCTCATGCAAAGTGGTTTGTAGGAGGTAAGATTAATATCAGTTATAACTGTGTTGACAGACATCTGAATTCGTGGAGGAGGAATAAAGCTGCAATTATATGGGAAGGTGAAAACGGAGAGACTGCAACCTGGACCTATTTAGAGCTTCACAGACAGGTATGTAAATTTGCAAATGTTCTGAAAAGACTCGGGATAAAGAAGAAAGACAGGGTGTGTATTTATATGCCTATGATCCCTGAAATAGTTGTAGCAATGTTGGCTTGCGCCAGAATAGGTGCAGTGCATACCGTAGTATTCGGTGGTTTTTCAGCCTCGGCACTGGTTGACAGAATAAATGATGCCTCAGCCAGACTTGTTATAACTGCAGACGGAGGATATAGGAGAGGTAACATAGTCAGATTAAAAGATAGTGTTGATGAAGCTATTCTGTCATGCCCAACTGTTGAAAATGTCATAGTAGTTAAAAGAACCGGACAGCCTATAAATTTCAATTCGG
>JAOADS010000242.1 GCA_026417195.1 Ignavibacteria bacterium
GAGACAGGGGAAAGCCTTCAGAAGCTCAGACTGTAGTGCAGCGTTTAATTAAAAATGATAATGTTATTGCTGTAATAGGAGAAGTTGCATCTTCACGTTCTAAAGCAGGAGCTCCTATTTGTCAGCAGAATAAAATTCCAATGATTACACCTGCCTCAACCAATCCTGAAGTAACTGCAATTGGTGATTACATTTTCAGAGTATGTTTTATTGATCCTTTTCAGGCTACTGTGCTAACCAAATTTGCAATAAATTCCCTTAAAGTTAAAAAAGTTGCAGTTTTAAAAGATGTAAAAAATGCATATAGCACGGGACTTGCAGATTTCTTTGAAAAGGAATTTAAATCTGCCGGCGGTGAAATAGTAGAAGTTCAGTCATATTCAGCTGGAGACAAGGATTTCAAAGCTCAGCTGACTGCAATAAAATCGAAAAATCCCGAAGCAATTTTCATACCAGGTTATTATACTGACGTTGGCCTGATAGCAATTCAGGCAAGAGAAATTGGAATAACTGTTCCGCTTTTCGGCGGAGACGGCTGGGAATCTGAAAAACTAACAGAAGGTAAAGCGAAAGATGCTCTTGAAGGATGTTATTTCTCAACACACGTTTCCACGGAAAATCCGGATCCAAGGATTCAGGAGTTTATAAAAAAATACCAGTCCAAATACAACATGATGCCAGATGCAATGAGTTTCCTTGCATATGACGCTGGTATGATATTATTTGATGCAATAAAACGGGCAGGTTCAACTGATCCTACGAAAATAAAAGAAGAACTTGCAAAGACAAAAGACTTTCAGGGTGTAACAGGTAAAATCACAATAAACGAACAGCGTAACGCGGTTAAACCGGCTGTGATACTTCAGATTCAGGGAGGAAAATTTAAATACAAGGAAACCATAGAACCCTGATTTAAGAATGACTGAATTTATTCAACAGTTAATTAACGGTCTTTCTCTTGGCAGCATCTATGCCCTGATCGCACTTGGATATACGATGATATACGGAATATTGCGGTTTATTAACTTTGCCCATGGTGATGTATTTATGATAGGAGCTTTTTCAGGATATTATCTCGGAATTGTGTTTGCCGCCTCAAGTAGTGGTTCCTCACCATCATTTATCACTGCAATATTAATACTTATACTTGCAATGGCTATCTGTTCCTTACTTGGCTTCACAATTGAAAAAATTGCATATAAGC
>JAOADS010000243.1:0-925 GCA_026417195.1 Ignavibacteria bacterium
CACCAAAAGAGCTTTCAAATCTCTTGACTATCAATCTTCTCATAATTTCGAACAAGTTGCGCTGTTGTAACAACTCGCGATTTTTTTCAAGGTCCTTTTCTTCATCATCAAATAGTCTTTGACCGTAACCAGTTTCATATTGAAATGGACGATAAATTGCGCCCAGAAATTTTCCGCCTTCATCGGGATCTTCAAAATATTTTGTGATTATTTCATTATAAAATTCAGATTGTTCAGGTGTTAACTCATAGAACCATTCTATAGGATCATTTACAACTGAAAGTTCTTCGACTTCTTTTTTATAATTTGGATTTTTAAGCAGATCTAATCTATTCCGCCTTACTGTAATCGGTTCTATAACGTCTCTTATTTGTTTAGCAAGTTGATGAGTTTTTCGTTTTATTTTATTCAAATCAATTTCACTCTCACCAAAAAAAGTTTGGTACAATTGCTTAGCGGTTTTAGCTTTTTTCTTGTCTTTTGATTTGTAGTTTTTTCTGATGTAAGCAAGTTTATCGAATACATAATTTATCGATCTAAAAACTGACACTAAATCATTATCTAATGTAATTGAGGATTTTTTGGGTATTATAAATAAATTTAATAAAGCTAAAACATCTTCTGGTTTGTTATTAAAAGGTGTTGCTGTTAGAAGAATTACTTTTTTATATCTGCAAATATTTTTTAGTAATTCATATCCTTTTGTGTCTTGATTTCTAAAGCGATGTGCTTCATCAACAATTATAATCTCTATATCATCATTAGATTTTATAAATTCCAGAATATTTTCCAGATCACCTAATGAACGAACTTCCCAATCATACAACTGAAATTCATTTAAATATTTTTTCCATCCTTCAGTCATATTTTCATCACCAATTAGTCCGGGTGGACATATAACAATTCCTCTCGATCTCATACTCTT
>JAOADS010000243.1:935-1194 GCA_026417195.1 Ignavibacteria bacterium
CATTATGATTTTCAATTATTGATAGTGCAATTTCAACAGCATCAATCTGATATTTGTATAATTTATATCCTTTATCGGTTAATAATTTTTTTATTGCTGTTGTAATTTTTTTGTGTTGAAAAGAATCAAGGTAGGTTTTTAATACTAATGTGTATGCTTCAAATGGAGTAATTTTTTTTATGTGAGTTTCATTTTCTATTAATTGAATTAACTTCTTTTTTATATCATCTACTTCAGTAATCTTAACAGCATTATTCCA
>JAOADS010000244.1 GCA_026417195.1 Ignavibacteria bacterium
ACCGGTTGAGCTTGTTTATTACGAAGAGTATGACAGAATTGACGAAGCATTTTACAGAGAGAAACAAATTCAGGGCTGGAGCCGCAGGAAAAAAGAAGCTTTAATAGAAAAACGTTATGAAGATTTACCGAAACTTGCTAAAAAAGTCTGGAGAAAGAAATAGTTTTTTCCGGCAGTTATTTCTTATCTGCCTCCTGTAAATCTTTCCTTCGGCACAAACAGTTTATGACCAGTAGAAAATAATATTTCTACACCTTCAGATGTCCAGATAACTTTTAATTTTTCTATTTCAGATTCTGCTACTGAATACTCAGGATAATTTATCACGTGTCCTTAATCTTTATCTTCTTTCACAGAGATAAGAATAATGTAATCAGATTTAAATAGTTTTCACTCAAATCCATTCTCACTGAGATCTGAATTCCCTGTCAATTATATCAATCTCTCCCGGATAAGTTATCGGTCCGAAATCTGTTTTAACAGTGGGTTTAGCCTTAAGTGTAATTCTTGAAGCAGAACCGTTTTTGCCTCCGAGAGCAAGAGCAAGATTTATAAGACTCTCATATCCTGCATCGCTGAAGAACTTGAGAAGATCAAAGTTTATCTGAACAGGTATGTTAGTAGCCTCTCCTACTCCCGGAACCGTTATATTGCCTGCATTGCCGTTTATAGTTTCCTTATTATCAATAAAAAGCCTCCACGCAAGGTTTTCAATCACAGCAGAAGATCTCTTCGTGCCGCCGGTCCCGTCATTGGGATTTTTTGCCAGAACGTTCAGCACAAATGAGATTGGTAATTTGCCCGAATTGAAAGTTGCAAGTAGATTTGCAGCATCAATTACACTGATGTTTGAAATTGAGGAGATGTTTGAAAGCCCGATCCCGGCAACCTTCATATCAGTTACCCTGTCAAGTTTAAACTGAAGCCTCTGCAGGTTAACAATTGCATCGTAAAGCCCCGAACAACCTGAATTGATCAAAATGAAAGGTGATATTAGTAAACTAAAGATTAATTTTTTGTAATTATTCATATTATTTATTTTTTAAAATCCAAAGAGAACTCCAAGCTGAAGCTGAATCGTAACTATACTCCTGTCATTGCCTACGGGATGTTTGACATCGCTTGCGTTGTAATCCGGATCCTTAGCATCATTAAGTGAAGTATAGGCATCTATTCTGTTGGCATTC
>JAOADS010000245.1 GCA_026417195.1 Ignavibacteria bacterium
GAATTAAACGGCACTCCTGCAATCGATTTGGAACATCAACCTCCGGCTAAGAAATCCATTGTATCGTCGCGATCTTTTGGCGAATACTTAACCAAATTCGATGAAGTGAAGCAAGCAGTTTCCTACTTTGTTGCTCGCTCATCCGAAAAAATGCGTTCCCAAGGCTCGGCTTGCAGAATAATCAATGTTTTTATCCGCACCAATCCGTTCAAAAATTCCCCACAATACTACAATTCCGCCGAGGTTCGCCTGCCTTATCCAATGAACGGCACCAACGAGCTATTGCCCTTCGCCATTCAAGCATTGAAAAAAATATTCCGCGATGGCTATTATTACCAAAAAGTTGGAGTATTGCTAATGGATTTTGTGCAAACCCAAAATATGATGGTATCATTGTTCGACCCACCAAACAGATTGAACCAAATTAAGGCAACAGAATTGATGGATGAAATCAATAAAAAATACGGACGCGAAGCAATTTATTTTGCTGCCGCTGGTATGAAAGAACGACGCCACTGGCAGATGAAACGCGATTTGCTCTCCAATCAATTTACTACAAATTGGAAGCACCTACCCGAAGTAAAAGCATAAAAAAACATTGAAAATCAAAAAAATATTTGTAATTTTGTAATCCTGGTTTTCGGAGGATTCGCATAATGGTATTGCAGCGGTCTTGAAAACCGCCGGGCGAAAGCCTGTGGGGGTTCGAGTCCCTCGCTCTCCGCTGATGAGCAGTAAGTTCTTTGTTTATGTCTTGTATTCTGAAAAGTTTAATAAAACTTATATTGGTCAGACAAATAACTTAAATCAAAGACTAGAAAAACATAACAAAGGACTGGTAATTTCTACACGTTCTTTTAAACCCTGGAGGGTAATATATTTTGAAGTTCTATCTTCTAGAGCGGAGGCTATGAATAGAGAAAAATGGCTGAAGTCAGGTAAGGGGAGAGAATTTATCAAATCAAAGTTGATGGATATTGCATCCGCCTGAGGCGGACGTGCGAAAGCCCGCTCTCCGCAAATCTCAGGATTGAAGGATTAATAAGATCTTTTAAATCACATCTGAATTTAACCCAGGAGAGGTGCTCGAGTGGTTGAAGAGGCACGCCTGGAGAGCGTGTAAA